>CAZXUD010000017.1:0-12865 GCA_964643805.1 uncultured Candidatus Peribacteria bacterium
TGGTAGCCGGTAGCTGCATTCACCCTGTGTTGAATTGTCCTCCCGCCCAAAGTTTGGAGGAGTACATGGTCGATGTGAACTCTAGTCTTCGCATGCCGTCCGATGTTCCTGTTATGACGGTACTGAATCCCAAGAATGCTGCGTTGGCTGCAGCCCGCATTTTTGCGGAAGGGAATGCGGACGTAAAAAAGAAAATCATCGAGCGCATCAAGCAGGTAAAGGCCAGCTACTAAAGCAACAGAAATTTGACGGTCTATCATTTTTGCAGAGATTGGAAATTGCCACAGAAACCGTAAATAGGTTAAAGATTATTGACGGCGCAAAATTCGCATCGTACATTCAGTACCTTCCCTTTTCTTTCCTATGAAAAAACTCCTCCTTTCCATCGGCGCTATCAGCTCCGTTATGATCATCAGTATCGTTGCATCTCCTGCTGCAGAGGCCTCTCGATACTATCGTAATGACTACGACTATTACGATTACAATAACGATTATTACTATGATAATCGTACGTACAACGATGATTATTACTATGATAATCGTTCCTACAATGACGATTACTACTACAACGGTCATAAAAATTACTCCAGCAGCCGAAGCACGTACCGCTGCCATTACTACGGTGCAAACGGCGCTTGCTACCAATACAGCTACCGCAACACACTGCCTTACTATCCAGATTACTCTGATGACTACTGGAATAATTACAGCAATCATCCTTACGACCGACGCGTTCGAACGACACGGACTCGCACACGCACTCAAACTCGTACCCCTCGGTCGTACTACAACTGGTAAAACAGAATTTTGAACTTAAGAAGAGCGGGCTTCGGCCTGCTCTTTTCGTGTTATAGACAATTTTAAGTATTTATGTTAAAATATAAAATAGTCCATAAAGATTTCATTTACACTCACAAAGTCTTCCCTATAGTACGCGAAATGCAAAATCGACTGACGAAAATCATCTGCACCATTGGACCTGCCTGTGCCACGGTAGACCAGCTCCGCGCACTCGCGGAAACGGGCATGAACGTTGCACGCATTAATATGTCGCACGGTGCTCGTGCTGATCACAAGAAATTAATTGATGCAGTGAAGACGGTCAACAAGGAAGGTTTCTGTATAGGCATTCTCTTTGATACAAAGGGAGCAGAAATTCGCACCAGCGATATCCCCTCACCTCTTGTTATTGAGGAAGGCGAAGAAGTGTTCTTCGTTCCGCCAAGTCTTACACTTACAACCGATAAAAAGGTTGTGGTCGTGAACTACGATAAATTTAGTAACGACGTCCGCGGTACCAATAGCATTTTGGTTGATAACGGCGAACTTTCTTTCGATATTGTATCGATTGAAAAAGATGGATCGGTGCTCGCCAAAGCCCGTGAGTCCGGCAGCATTGGCAGTCGTCGCCACGTGAACTTGCCAGGTGCAGACCTGGATATGCCTTCCGTGACGGATCAAGACTGGAATGACTTAGATTTCGCGATTGAAGAAGAAGCCGATTTCATCGCTCTTTCCTTTATTCGCACCGGCGAAGAGGTGAAGGAGGTCCGCGCATACTTGGATAAAAAGAAGTCACCCATGCGCATTGTTACGAAGGTTGAAACCGCTCATGCCGTTAAGAATATTACTGAGATCATAGAAGCTTCAGACGGCATCATGGTTGCTCGTGGAGATCTTGGTGCAGAAATTCCTTACGAACAGTTACCTGCCATTCAGGACCAAATTGTTACGCTCTGCTCCGATGCCAATAAGCCAGTAATCGTAGCGACCCACATGCTAGAAAGCATGCGAGACCACCCGATTCCTACGCGTGCTGAAATGACGGACGTCGCGCACGCCGCTACAACCTTTGTAGACTCTACAATGCTTTCAGCGGAAACAGCTTCCGGCAAGCACCCACGAAAGGCCTTAGAAGCTATGTCACGTTTACTCCTGACCACTGAACAGTACGTAAAGCGGTTCCGTGGCCTCGAAGACATTATTATTCACGATGAGTATGAAGCCCGAGCAGAGGCTGCTGTGAACCTAGCTAGCACAACTGACACGGTCGCTATTGTCGTCTTCACCCGAACGGGTAAGACCGCTCAACAGCTCAGCAAGTTCCGTCCTGGTGTACCAATTGTCGCCTGTACGGAAGACATCGCCGTACAGCGGTCGATGACGCTGCTCTACGGTGTCATTCCTCTCCTTGTACCTTCGGGCGCCGCTGAGGAAATGTTTAAGCGCGGACTAGAAGCAGCTAAAAACTGTGGCGCTGGTAAAAGCGGCGACAAAGTCATCTTGGTGTCGGACATTCCAAAGGGGACCACCGAGTGGTACATCCAGCTCCGCTACCTCCCCTAAGCTTTAGACATCCACGGTCGTGTCGCCCCAGCGGTGCCATGGCATTTCCAATTGGCTCAAAGGCACATCGTCCAGTTTTGCAGTGCCTCCACCACGGACGGGAACGACTTTTCCACGAATACCAATTGCTAAGAACGTGAGTGCTAAGCCCCCCATAAACAGGAGTGTTCCAGCAATATTTTCCAGAGTGATAAGACTCATAATGGTAAACGGCTTCTGGCAAGAAGCAGTGCACTCGTCACCACCATCGCATTGCTCACCTTCATCCACTACGGCATCACCGCAGTACGCCTGCTTGCAGCTCGTGCGACAAGCATTTGCTTGAGCATCGGAGTTTGCTGAACCGTTGTCACACTCTTCTTGCGCTTGCACGTAGCTGTCACCACAAATGGCGAGGGTGCACTTCGTAGTGCAGATATCGGCATCACTATTGTTTCCATCGTCACATTGTTCCTTACCCTGAATCTCGCCATCACCACAGAGTTCCACCTGGCAAAGAGACGAACAGGAATCGCCATCATTGGCGTTGCCGTCGTCGCAGTCCTCATCTTTTTGTAAGAAGCCATCGCCACAGCTCGCGAGCCGACACATGGTCGTGCACGCGTCCTGTTCGCTCTGGTTCCCGTCATCACATTCTTCACTGGCCGTATCTACAATGCCGTCGCCACAAGTAGCCAGCGTACAGTTGTTTCTACAGCCATCATTTTCGGTGTAGTTTCCATCGTCACATTGCTCTAGCCCTGCTTTCACATTGTCGCCACACACCGGTTTGCGACAATCATTTGGGCAGGCATCGGCATTTTCCGAATTACCGTCATCACAATCTTCCGTGCCCTCGCGAATGCGGTTACCACAAGTCGTTAATTTACAGTTATTAGGACACGCATCGGTATTAATAAAGTTGCCGTCGTCACACTGTTCCATTCCAGACATTATGCCATCCCCACAGGTCGCCTTGCGGCAATCACGAGGACACGCATCCAAATCTGCTGTATTTCCATCATCACAAGCCTCTCCAAGATCCGCGACGCCATTGCCGCAGGAAGGGCTAGCGACTGTAGTAGTAACAGCGCCAGACAAGGCAGCCGCAGAGTGCTGGGCACCGGCGGATGAATTCCCTTCTTCCACTGTGAATACAGACATCAGGTTCGCACCGCTATTTGCAGAGGGTACGCCTTCACTATTTTGAGTTAGAACCTGTTCTAAAGCACCCGTTGAAAATTCTGGCGTGACATCTATGACTTCCGCAAAGACGACTTCGTCCTCATTCTCTTCAGTACACACAGGCAAAAACTGGCGGATACATCCACCCGTGCAATTGCCATCATCATCGCAACTTGGGAGCTGGCAAATGGAACCACACGTTTTGGTCACATATCTTTTTTCCCGAACCAGCTCTCCTGTTTCCTCATCGGTAGCGTAATAATCTTCTGTTTCAGGCTCACACTCTTCTCCTAGGTACGGCGAAACGTATCCGTCACCGCAGTACAGAACATGGCAGGTTTCGGTGCAGTGCACTAAACCATTGAAGCGACCAAAGTCGCATTCCTCTGTTTCTTCCACAATACCGTTTCCACAATATTGCGACGCCGGTTCTTCTGATTCCGAAATTTCAGGACAGCCTTCTGTTCCATAGGGTTTGCCCACACAATCAATTTCATCCGCCGCAAAGGTGAACCCGTACCCCACTGTAAGGACGAGCAAAAACATGGCGGAAGCCCAGGCTGAAGCCCCAATTCGTTGGTAAGGGTGGGTGTTCATTTTTCATAAAATTATAGCAGAAAACAGGGTTTTCAGCCAGAGGGACGCATTGGTTGGTTCTTGGCTGTTATTGACGCTGATTCCCCGTGGCGATGGTTGGGTAATCGCTGGTGTAGGTCACATTTTTGGCAGCAATCATCGCTTGAATTTGGCCATCATTCTCTAAAACGGTCAGTGATTGTTCCTGGGCTAATTCCATTTTCAAGACTTCTTCATCTAACAAAAGTCGTGAGCGCTCGCGCTCTAAAGTACGAAGTTGGTATCCTTTTGTCGCATTGGCATTCTCATGGAAGAGAATGAGCAAGGCTAACACCACAATCAGCGAACCGATGCTCAACATTAATAACATTGTGCTTTGATTCACCATGCGCCCAAGAGATGAGCGCCGCGGCATGGCCGGTGCAGATGCGAAAAGTGCCAAGGCTGGACGAGAGTATAGCATAGGTTTAGGGCTTGTCTGCCCTTCTTTGTAAGGCACGGAACTTCGCACTTCGGGCCCGAGGATTTTTCTTCATTTCGGCTTCTGTTGGAGAGACTGGCTTCTTCGTGAGGATCTCAAAAGGCGCCTCAACCGCCACCTTGCCCGTCAGTTCATTTTTAATGGGTTCCGCCAGTTCTTTAAAGGTCTGCTTCACCATGCGGTCTTCTAAAGAGTGGTAGCTAATGATTCCCATTCTGCCCTTTGGCTTCAGCAAAGCTGGCCCTGCCTGTAAGAGTGCTTCCAGGGCACCCATTTCATCATTCACCGCTATGCGAAGGGCTTGAAACACTTGTGGTAAGACACTCGGTGCAAAGCGACCACAGACTTCTTCCACAATTTTCTTTAACTCCCCTGTCGTGGTGGGAAATGTTTCCTTCAATTTGCAGGCCAGTTTATACGCCTGTTTAAATTCACCGTACTTTCGGAATGTATCCGTCAATTCTTGTTCTGTTAATTCCTCAATAAGACTCGCTGCTGTCTGCCCTTCTCCCGACCGATCGTAGCGCATGTCGAGCGGCGCATCTTCGCGAAAAGTAAACCCGCGGGAAGCATCATCCACGTGGGGTGAACTTAAACCGAGGTCGGCCAAAATAATGTCGACCGAGGGAAACGACAATGTGGCCAAGTCCCGAAAGTTTCCTTGGTAAAAAGTTTTCTGAGCAGGCACATCTAACAATCGCCTCTTCGCCTCTTCCATGTTTTCCACATCCGCATCGATGGCGATCAGCTGCCCCGACTCCCCTACTGCCTCGGCAAACTCTTTCGCGTGGCCACCTAAACCTAGGGTGACATCCAGCACGGTTTCCCCCGGCATGGGCTTTAGAATCTTTAACGTTTCTTTCAGCAATGCCGGCGTGTGGTCGAGCGTTCCCACCCCTCTATTGTGGGTCAATATTCCGAATACTCAAGCAGAAGAAGTTGCTTATTCAAGCGGATATTTCTGGATACAATATTTGTTCATTTCTTAGGGATTCTTTAGCGATGACCTGTAAAGACACCTTCCCTTTTGTGGTCTTAAAATATGTCTCTCTTCGAAGCGCATCTGCTTCGTTCATGAAGGCTTCATAAAACAACAATTCAAGGGGGCGACGATGCTTCGTGGACGTAACTTTTCCTTCGTTGTGATCTTTTAGACGTTTTTCAATATTTCGGCTGTATCCAATGTACAACTTTCTATCTTTTAGGCTTCGCAATACATAGGTGAAATACATAGCAAACGAAGCTATCACAAAAGGCGTCCATGAACCACTCGCTACGCTCGGATTCATGGCTCGCCATGCACCCTGTCTCTATAGATAGCCTCTTCTGGCCTGCCATGCACCGGAACGTAGTGACTGGTGCATGGCGGAGAGGGGGGGATTCGAACCCCCGAGGCCTTTCGGCCTGCCACGTTAGCAGTGTGGTGCCTTCAGCCACTCGGCCACCTCTCCAAGCCGCGGAGAGTATAGGGCACCACAAACCCATGATCTAGAAAAACTATGGATTTGAGCCAGGTCTAAAGGACATTCACCTGGTAGTCCTGCCCGTTCACAGTAACCATCACTTGCTTGTTTACATCGTCCTGCCTCGACTGAAGATCTATTCCCATTTGCTGTAACTGCTCGTGCGTCATGCTTTTCGCAAGTTCAGATTGCCGTACGAGGGGTACACCCATTTTCATGTTTTCGAAATCGCTCATGCCCTGAGTATTTCACTGACTAACCCTCAAATCAACTACGACTCCCAATTTGTATGGAAAGTCCCCTCTTGGTCTCTTCGTTCATAGGTATGAGCGCCAAAGAAATCGCGCTGTGCTTGGACTAAGTTCTGTGGCAAACGTTCCCGGCGATGCGCATCAAAGTACGTGAGTGAGGCACTCATGGCAGGTAGTGGAATAGCGTTGCCAACACCCCATTGAATCACCTGCCGCCAAGCGTGCTGCCGCTCTTTATTAAAGCAATCCAGAATGATCTTCCAGGCTTTGTTCGCAGCTTCGCCACCGGCGTAACTATCTTGATACAACTTCAGAACCGAACTGCGGATGATACACCCAGCGCGCCAAATGCGTGCCACTTCACCAAAGTTCAAATTCCAATGTTCGTTATCACTGGCCACGCGCATAAGTGCAAAGCCTTGTTCGTAGGTAAAGATGATCGACTGCTCTAAGGCTTGCTGAACTGCCTTTGCCAATTCTTCCTTCGAAGGATTTTTTCCTTCGAGAAAATACGCCGGCATCATCTTCGACTGATTGCGTAGCGTCACAGAGCCAGAAATCATGCGTGCATCCACTGCAGCTGTAATGGTTGGAACGGCAACGCCATATTGAAAGGCCGCTTCCGTTGTCCACTTGCCAGTCCCCTTTTGGGCGGCTTCATCCAAAATCATATCGATGAGTTCGCCCGTTCCCGTCACGTCATCTTTCTTTGCAAAAATCTTGGCAGTAATTTCAATTAGGAAAGACCGCAAGAGTTCTGACTCATTCCATTTCGCATACAGTTCCGCTAATTCGTTATTGGTAAATGAACCAATGCTTTTGAGAATGTCATAACTTTCGGCAATCAATTGCATGATGCCGTACTCAATACCGTTGTGAACCATCTTCACGAAGTGGCCGGAGCCGCCTTCGCCAATGCGCGAGACACACTTGCCACCTTCGCCATCGTCCGCTGCCATCTTGGTAAAGAGCGGCTCGACGATCTTCCAAGCTTGTTCGGTGCAACCTGGCATCATACTTGGGCCGTGCAGGGCACCCTCCTCTCCTCCACTTACACCCATACCAATAAATTCAATACCAGCAGCGTTCAACCCTTCCACACGGCGTTCTGTGTCGGTGTAGTGGCTGTTACCACCATCAATTAATACATCTCCTTTCGCTAGGTGAGGCAGCAGATCATCAATCACTTGGTCTACCGGTGGTCCGGCTTTCACCATGATCAGAATCACGCGTGGAGACGTAAGGGCACCAAGAAATTCCTCTCCCGACTTACATGGAACAAAATCCCCTTCCGAACCGTAGTGCTTCATAAATTCATCGGTCTTCTCGCTGGTGCGATTGAAGACCGCGACATGTGCGCCATTCCTTGCCGCATTACGCGCAAGATTGGCGCCCATGGTGCCAAGACCAATAACTCCGAGTTGCATGCCTGCAGAATATCAAAGTATTTCGTTTGTGACAGTACGATCTTCGTCTTAAAATTACATACTCTCTCCAGTATGTCTCCGCGCACTTTTCAAGAGGCATTCGATGAATACAATAATTTGCAGTTCCCCAATGATTGGAGCCAAGACAAATTTGATGAGAAGAACCGAAAGATTATGTTTCAAAGATTTTGCGAATATGTACTCGCGATGAATAGATACCATCGAATGCTCATTAAGTCACTCATGAGTGCAATTGAAGCAAGCGGATTTACCCTGACCTTAGACAAAATTGAGATCCCCTCGGACGTGAATGAAACAATGGAACGCAACGTGAAATTCTTACTAGAAGAAAAAAGACAAATCGAACTCGAGGGGAAAGCCCGCGGTTCTTAATTATTTCTTCACCTTCTCCCAGTCTTCCATAAACTTCTTAATGCCTGAATCCGTCAGCTGATGTTTTGGCAGTTCCATAAAGACGCTGTACGGGATGGTTGCAATATGTGCACCAAGTTTTGCAGCCTTCAAGACATGCTCTGGATTACGCACTGAGGCCACAAGTACCTGCGTATCAAACTTGTAGTGGCTCCACGCCTCCATAATATCGGCGATGAGCGCCATGCCGTCTTGACCAAGATCATCAATGCGACCAACGAAGGGACTAATCATCGTTGCGCCCGCCTTGGACGCTAAAATGGCTTGTGGAACCGAAAAAACGAGGGTCGTATTGGTCGGAATCCCCTTCTTTTTACAGTAACTCAATGTCTTGAGTCCTTCCGTTGTCATCGGCACTTTCACTACGACGTGCTTATGCCACTTGGAATATTCATCAGCCTGTTGCTTCATACCTTCAAAATCCGTTGCCGTCACTTGAGCACTCACCTCGTTCACCAGTTCGCACATCGCAAGCACCGTCTCCTTAAAATCTTTACCTTCTTTTGCAACAAGGCTGGGATTCGTAGTGACGCCATCAAGCACGCCCCACGACGCAACTTCGGCCACTTGCTCAACATTGGCGGTATCTAAAAAGAGTTTCATAGACGGGACGAGTGTAGCGTTTTTATCCTTACTGAACCAGGCCGTAGGCTCGCAAGCGATTCAGGTCTTGCTCTATCACCTTCTCTCGGGCACGACGACGATTAATAATATCTTCCGGGTATAACTCCACCACAGGAATCGGTATCCATTCCAATTTACGAATCGGTGGCTCCGCGGTGACAACCTTTTTCACCTTTGGAACAACGGGAACAACGACTTCACTCGGCGTTGGATACACAATTTTTACTGGCGTCGGCTTCTTTTTTCGTTCCACAATAATTGGCGTCACCGGTACGTCCCGGTAATCCCAAGAACCGACCGGAGGCAAGCCCTGCGAGAACCATGGAACCGCCGCTACAAGAAGTGTGCTTAACATATGTTCTTAGTGAGCAAAGTATGCAAAGATACCACGCTTATGAAATCCTTCAAGAAGTTAGCCACGATTCTCGTACCTATTGTCCTTATTAGTTGCACCCCTACACCCGTTACAGAGGTAATTGAAACTGCCACCGGAACCGGAATCATTAGTATCACGATCCCTACATCGCACGAACTAGAGTTTCCCTTTGCTGCACAGGCGCCTTTTGCTGATTGGACAGACCCACGACAACAGGAAGGCTGCGAGGAAATGTCCGTCATCATGGTGCACCACTACTTGAATGGCACAACGCTCAATAACCAAACCGCCTTCGAAGAATTGATGGCCATTTCTGATTGGGAAGAGGAACACGGCTACCTGTTAGATGTGTCCGTCACCGAAATGGAATTCATTGTGGAGGAATATTACGAAGGTTATGAAGCTGAAGTGATTGAAGGCGCCGATATTAATCGTATGAAGAAAGAGATCTCTTCTGGAAACCCAATTATCATTCCAGCCGCCGGTCGTTTACTGCATAACCCAAACTTCAGCGGTGAAGGTCCTTTCTACCACATGCTTGTGGTTACGGGGTACACACCAACGCATTTCATTACCAATGACCCTGGCACACGTCGTGGCGAAGATTACGAGTACTCGTACGATGTTCTCATGAAAGCAATTCACGACTGGACTGGCGTCAAAGAAGAGACGCACCTCGGTGAACAGCGCATGCTGGTCATTCGGAAGAAATAATTCCGAATACAGAACGCACCCGGCACGCATGTCGGGTGGGGTTTACATTTGCCTGCGTCGTTCACTTAGAACGGATTCGTTGTCACAAGGAGGAACAAGCTGAAGCCGACAATCACGGCCATATTCAGCCAGACCACCCTGGCAACACGCTTGGTAGAACGGATAGGTTGCATCAAGGTTCGCAGAGCCTAAGGACGGGGCGGTGACCCAGCAAGGAGGAACACTTGACGAGATTGCACGGTGACTGGGCAAATTTTGATCAACCCGGAGGTTTCTTTACGCTAATCACCTCCCTCTCTACACTAACCACGTCCCTTTCCTATGCCTTCCAAAAAAATGCGTCCCGCACCAAAGGATATTACCGGTCAAGACCCATCGGTTTTCCCGATGTCCGCGCAACGCATTTTGGGTTCGGTGCAGCCAGTAGAGACGGTCTGGATTGGGCCTAAGGAAGCCATAAAACTGGATGCTGATGAGCAAAAAGCATACGACGAAGCCTTCACGATTATGCGCCATTTAGCCGTACGTGCCCCTCGGGCGCACAAGTCCGGTCACCCCGGTGGACCGCTGTCCGCGTTCACCTTTGGGTACCTCATTTCGAAACACCGCGATCCTCATGTGGATCAACCACTCCGCTACAGCGCCGGCCACCTCTCCGTTTTAAGTTACGGATTGCAGTGGCTCTTTGGACGCAGTGGCAACGACGCACGTTTGCAAACGCCCCAAACTATCATTGATACGTTCCGTATTCCGAGCGGCCTCCCGGGTCACGTGGAAGCGGGCATCGGTGATATTCCATTTGGCACCGGTCCACTTGGTAAAGGAGTGAGCAGCGCCCTCGGTGCGGCGTATGGTTTGAAGTTCCAAAAGAAGAAGGGCATCGCCGATGTCATCATGGCAGATGGCGACGCGCAGGAAGGTCAAATTATGGAAGCATTCCGTCTCGCCAGTCACCTGCAAGTCGACAACCTTGTCGTGCACGGTGACTACAACGACGTTCAGCTGAGCGATTTGCCTTCGCGCACGTTTGCCCCGGACTTCGCAGCCATTGCTGCGGCTGCCGGTTGGCAAGTGATTGAAGTGCAGAATGGCAATGACCCTGCCCAAGTGAATGCGGCTCTGTTGGAATCTAAAAAGTATGCGGGCAAAGGCCGCCCGATTTTCATCTGCTACTACACGACCATGGGTCACGGCATTTCCTTTATGGAAGAGGGATCCAACACTGGCAAAAAGAATTTCCACGGCGCTCCCCTCTCCGATGACGAAGCCGAGAAAGCGTTGAAGGAATTGCCAGACTTTGAAGCAGCCATAAAAGCCTACGAGCCATTCCGGAAAAAAGAGGAGAAGCGTTACACCTCTGGTGAACCAACGCAGACGGATATTCCGCTGACGTGGAAACCAAAAGTGAAGCGTGTCGTGACGGATAAAAAAGGTGCCGCCCGCAAAGATTTTGGTGCAACGCATTTAAAGAATCTGATGGCAAAGGACGACCGTATTGTCGTTCTTCACGCCGACCTAGCTGGCTCTGGTGGCTTCGATGAAGTCGCTAAAGAACTGCCCGATCGCGTCATCAATGTAGGTGTAGCCGAAGCCAACATGTACATGATGGCCGCCGGCATGCGGCAGACTGGCTTACTGCCCGTTACCTATACCTTTGCGGCCTTCGGCACGAACGAAGCCCGCGCTAATGCGCGCTTGATTGATATCAATTGTGAACACACGCGGTGTGCTGTATTGCACGACTGCACGCACGCCGGCTTAAGCGTCGGTGAAGATGGCGAAACCCACCAAGAACAGAACTACTTCAATCTGCCATTCCGCCACACACAGGTGTGGATGCCAGGGGACAGCAACCAAGCCGCCGCGATGGCCGAAAAAGCGCTCGAGCACGTGTCCGAAGGACACACGAGCGTCTACGTCTTCTCGCCACGCAGCGGACATGAACAATTGAAGAGCCCTGATGGAACAATTCTGTACGGAGAGGATTACATGTTCGCCGGCAAAGCTGATTTAATTCGTGGCAAAGGTGATACGTCTGACAAAGCCACGATCATTGCTTCAGGTATTGCTGTGCACGATGCAGTCGCGGCTGCGGAAGCATTAATGAATGGCGATGAGAAGCTCTCGGTGCGTGTCCTCAACGTCGCTTGTATTCGTCCACTTGATGCCTCTGCAATCTTGCAGGCAGCATTGGAGACTGGCCGCTTGATTGTGGTCGAAGATCACAACATCGATGGCGGTCTCGCAACGCAAGTAGCCGACATCATTGCGGACTTCGGACTCCCCTGTTCGTTGCGACGCTTGGGCTTAAATCATTTCTTCCCATCTGGTTCCGCTGATGATCTTAAATTTATTGCTGGGTTAGATACCGATAGCATCGTGAATGCGGTTCTCGATGAAGTGCATGCCGAAGTGTGTGGCGGCGAAGATGCATTCGTCACAGCAATCTTTGAGCTGGCACATAACTTGAGGAACACCCGTTTCCGCGAGCAAGCCATGGACTTCGTGCACAAGATTTTGAACGAAAAGAATTACATTGAAATCCTCCGCACCTACTGGCTGCAAAGGGAATGTCCTAAGGACAAATTGCCAACCACGGGTGATTTGGAAAATATGCTGAAAGAAGTCCTGCTGGAGTATTAAAACTTCTTTTACATTATCTTCAGAGTCTTTCCGTAAATTATATATAAAACAATCTTGTTATAAAATAGTGTTAAAATTAAGTAAACAATTGGAGCTGCAATAAAAACCCACAAGGATCTGTAATTAAATTGCTCCCACTGCTTTACTAGAACAGGAGCAAGGTTACAGTCATTTGCTGAAATATCATTTTCAATAGCCGTCCTGTAAGCCTCGAAATTATTTTGATAGCCACCAACAACAGACTTTAGACAACTAAAAGTAATTTGATCAGGATCAATTGGTGTGGAATTTAGAGCTTCTAATAATCTACTTCTCACAGAATAATCTGCATCCTCTAATATCATTTCAGGTGCGCTAATTTCTTCATA
>CAZXUD010000018.1:0-12165 GCA_964643805.1 uncultured Candidatus Peribacteria bacterium
TATTCCAAGAAGGACTATGGCAAGGACCAACCAGGTTGAGAGACGTCGCAATTTTGCATATTGCATGCAAAACCTTTCCTAAAAGAGAACTCGGAAATGTGAAAAACCGAACAGGCATTTTATAATAAAATGATATATATTACAAGGGTGCTTACAATCTTGAAAAAGGAACTGGAGCAGACAGGTACGACTCGTTTCTTCGTTCGTGCACAGGCCAGTGCACGGCACACAGAGCTTGCCGAAATTTTGGAGGACGACAGCGTCAAAATCCGCATCGCGGCGCCGCCAGAAGGCGGCAAAGCGAATGCGGCTCTCATCAAATTTCTGGCGAAGGAGTTTGGGGTACCAAAAACCAATGTTGAAATTGTCAGCGGTGCTACCGCGCGAATCAAACTTATTAGAATTACAAATTAGCTTCAACCCAGCCGCGTAGTTCGGGGTACACAGGAAGGCCCACTTGCCGTTCTTCTCCTATAAAGAATGTTGGCACAAGTGTGACGTCTAGGTCTTCCGCTAATTTTCGGTGCGCGTTCAGAAACGCTTGAATACCGGCGCTATCTAAACACTGTTCAAGCGAAACTTTATTAATGCCCAGCGTATCCGCATGGTTCAGAATTTGACTGCGCCGTTTATCTGGATTTGCGAAGAGTAATTTGTGCATGCCGCCGCCTCTGCCTTGTGCGCCGGCACAGAGCATAGCAGCAACAGCATCGCGGCTGTCAGGATATTTTTTGAGTGGGAACGGCACCATGCGTATTTTCAATCCCGGAATATCCGCCGATAGTTTCGGTAGATAGACTTCAATAAACTCTTTGCAGTAGGGGCAGTGGTATTCCAAGAAAACAGTCAATGTGTACGGTTCTTCTGGTTCACCAAATTCCATGACACCTGTTTCCAAAAAGTGCCAGGCGCCCGATTCTGTTACAGGCGATGCATCCATGCTACTGAGGGCTTCCTGAATATTTATTGCCCCTGTGCCCGCTATGTGGTCGGTCACTACCGAGCCGGACTGGGTGGGGTCCACCCGTGGCTGTTCGCTTGTCGTATCTATGCAAGCTACTAAGCATAAACTAAAGCCGATAACTGCCATGCGCTTCATAAACCAAGTGTACAATAAAACTCACGATGACAAGCAACTCTATTCTTTTGGGCGTACCCATTCATCGCTCCTCAATGAGTGGTGCGGTAACGAGCGTGCAGGAATTTTTGTTGTTGCCAAATCACACACATGTTGTGACCCTGAATAATGAAATGCTCGTGGCAGCGGTGCATGATTCTAAATTTCATCAGCTGCTCCAACATACTATCAATCTGCCCGATAGCACCGGTGTCGCGCTGTTCTCCCGATCAGTGCGCGTACCAGGTGCGGATCTCACTCATCGCTTACTTGTGACACTCTCGTCGCAGCATCCTGTCTTTTTCCTCGGCGCCGCTTCTGGTGTGGCAGAAAAAGCTGCCGAGCGGATGAAGTCAGAGAATCCAAATCTCAATATTGTCGGTACCTATGCGGGCAGTCCCGCGCCAGAAGAGGCCGATGCGATTATCAATCGCATTAATGCCTCGGGGGCGCAGTTGCTGCTGGTGGCATATGGTGCGCCACAACAAGATCTCTGGATTGCTGAGCATTTGGGCCAACTCAACACGGTGCGCGTTGCCATCGGTGTTGGTGGCACATTTGATTTCTTGGCACGAACAATTCAACGCGCACCACAGTGGTTGCGATCCATCGGGTTAGAGTGGCTGTGGCGATTAATCCTTCAACCATGGCGCATCAAAAGAATTTGGAATGCCGTTGTGGTATTCCCGTGGCTCGTGCTCACCAAAAGAAAATAACTATTCACGCATCTCTTCCCACTCTGCCAAGTTCCACGTGCCGTCACGTTGGATCAATTTCACAAACACGGCGCCGCTATTTGTATCGACGACGTAATCACGTTCGTAGGTAAGTTCACGAAGCAGTGAAACATTGGTGATCTCGTAACCTTTATCTTCCAATACCAATGCCGCAGCTAAGTCAGGCTTGTTAATGAGTGCTGCGTTCAAGTTCTGCTTACCGCGTGCTACCAATGCTACGACTGCCATTACCAAAAGGGCGAGCAGCACGGTCCACATGACTGTGCGGCGGTAGCCGTGATGGGAATAGTCGTGAACGTTCACCATAGTAATCACCAGCGTAGCACAGGGTACCTATGCATGTAACAAATTTTTTTGTAGGCTAGGCGCATGGGAACATTAATCCTTATTCGCCATGGGCAATCGCAGTGGAACTTAGAAAACCGTTTTACCGGTTGGAGCGATGTGCCGCTTACTGAACGGGGTGAGCAAGATTGTGCCCTTACCGCTAAGGTTCTTCATGATTTCAAGTTCGATATGGCTTTTACTTCTGCCCTGCAAAGAGCGCAGAAGACTTTGGAAATCATTTTAAAAGAGACGAAGCAGAGTGATGTGCCGGTTGTTCAGGATAAGGCACTCAATGAGCGTCACTACGGGGACCTTCAAGGCCTCAATAAAGCGGAAACAGCTCAAAAGTACGGACAAGAACAAGTAAAACTTTGGCGACGTAGTTACGATACCCGACCACCCAATGGCGAAAGCATTGCCGATTGTTTTCAGCGCGTGGTTCCTTTTTTAAAAGAAAAGATTCTGCCAGAGGTATTTGCCGGTAAAACAGTGATTGTTGTTGCACATGGAAATAGTCTCCGTCCAATTTTTCAGTATTTTGATCATACTGATAATGACACTATAGCTACGTTGGAGATCGGGCTCTGTACGCCATATGTTTACACCTTTGAGGGCGACCAATTGATCGAGAAAAAGGAACTCGAAGTCCCCGGCATTGTTACGAAGGGGTCATCTACCACCGAAACAAAGGTAAGCGAGGGGAGAGTTTAGTACGGCGAAAGTACCTGGCCTAACGAAGCGGTTCCCATTGGTCCCCGGTGGATGCTTTTATGTTTGAATGAATCATCAGGCATGTCGTCCGATAAATTTTCTGCAGCGGTGTCCGGTTGCTCTACGGGCGGTGGCAACTCACGACCACCAACGGTGTTTATTGCGTTGAGAACTTGTTCACGGATATCCCACTCAGCGAAATCTATAAGACAATGCTGACCATCGTCCGAAAGGCGAATGATGGGATGTTTGCAGGTCACGTGGTTCAAAAATTCGGAGCTCGTTTGGACAGCGTCACTGCCAGGTGGAATGGGTAACTCAATTTCTGCCTCATAGAAGGTATGGTCGTTTCCCATAAGGGGGTCATTGTAGTTCCACCCGCGCCTTTGGCAAGGTATCCTTGGGCGGTGAAAGAGATAACCTACCGTTCAAAGGCTTTTTACGAAGAGATCGCGGCTTCAGAGCACAAACATGTGCATCTGATCCTCATTGCGACCAAGCCGGATATCATCAAACAGGTGCCGCTTTATAATGAATTAAAGAAGCGCGGCCATTTGGTGGTGCTCGCTCACACCGGTCAGCATTACGATGAGAATTTAAGTGGCGGCATGCTCAAAGAATTCGGGGTTGAACCCGATTTCAACTTGAATGTCCGCGGTGCCGCTCACGAAATTGTCAGCCAAATGATCGGTCGCTTGGGACACGTGATTGGTGAAATGAAAGAAAAAGGAAAAACTGTGATTCCATATGTTCATGGTGATACCACCACGGCCATGGCGGCGAGCAACGCTGGCTACTGCCACCGTTTCGCCTCGGTGCACGTGGAGGCAGGCATTCGCACGCTCACGCCGGACTTTAATAAATGGAAAAAAATTAATTCCTTTGATGGCAATGTGTGGCGTGAGTTCTTAATGGATCGAAACAATTGGATTCGCGGCAGCCAAGAACCGTATCCCGAACAATTCAACACACGCTGCAGCGAAGCAGCCACCGGCGTGCACCTTGCTCCCGTAGAACTTGATCGCGAATTCATGGTGAGCGAAGGGTTTTCGAATGATCGCATCTTCGTGGTTGGTAATTCCGTAGTTGATGCCACGGAAGAGGCACTGACACGCGCGAAGTCCTCCACTGTGTTCGACCGACATCCTGAATTAGCCGACGGAAACTTTGTTCGCTTCTGCATTCACCGCAAAGAGAACTGTCTTAGCGAACAACGCTTCCGCGCTATCTACGGTGCAATGAAGGAACTCATCGAAGAGGGGAGGACTGTCCTTCTTATTAATATGATTCAGTCGAAGTTAGCCTTTGAACGATTTGGTTTGAAAGAAGAAGTGGAGAAGTTAGCGAAGGATCACAAGAATTTTGTGCTTACAGAGGTTTGGCCTGAGTACGTCGATGTGATTGCTGCTATGAGCAAAGCAGCAGTTTGTGCGACTGATAGCGGCTCCATGCAAGAAGAAATGAATGTGCTCGGTATTCCGTGCGTTACACTTCGCTTTGGTTCTGACCGCAGTGAATCCATTATTGCGGGTGGTAACCTGATTGCAGCGCCCTTCAATTCTACTGCTGTTAAAAATATTATTACCTACGCTTGGGACAATAAGACGATGCGCGACACACCGAAGCTCTACGGCAAGAATGTCAGTAAGAAATGCATTGATGCCGTTGAAGAAGTTCTGAAAAAGGGTGAGATCTACCGTGAAGAAGAAGAACGTCTAGGCATCATATGAGACTTCAAACATTCCGCGAACGGCTGACGCTTTTGCTCATCAGCTTACTGCCGCTTCATGCGCTCTTAGTTACGGTCGGCACTAAAATTCTCAATGGACCAGGGCATGCGCCATTATCAACACTCGCTCTTTGGAAAGAATCACTGTTGGTAATTATTTTATTTGTAGCGGCTGTAGAAATGCTGCGACATTTTCGTCAGTTATTCACCTTCGATGTTCTCGATGTACTTATCGGCGTCCTGATTGTCGTCGCTGTGATCGTTACAGCAACGACACACCAAGATTGGCGCCTGTTTATTCTTGGTTTCCGTTATGACTTTGTCGCCCTCATTGCATTTCTTGTATTGCGACGCGTGGAATGGTCCCAAGATTTTAAGCAATCAGCGCAAAACGTTCTCTTAGTCGTGGGTGCAACGATTGCTGCATACGGATTGATTACCATTTTACTGCCAACAGAATTTTTCACGCGACTTGGCTACAGCGCATTACATTCACTCTATATTCCAGGCGGTCCTGTAGCGGCGTTCCAGCAAATTGGCAGTAGCGCACTTCGCAGAATTCAAAGCACTATGAGCGGGCCAAACCAATTAGGTCTGTGGCTCCTCCTCCCATTCAGTGTTTTCGGGGTCCACGCGGCTGCGGGCAGTTTTTACATCTTCACACGCAATACCGCGAAGCGATGGCTGCTCTATATGGGGTATGCCGCAGTCATTTTGGCAATTGTATTCACCTTCTCGCGTTCCGCTTGGATCGCCTCAACCGCCATTGTGTTGGTCTTACTTTGGAAATACGTCGAAGGTCAAAATTTGAAAAAGATGGCCATTCAAATCGGTGCACCACTTCTCGTAGTCGGTGCGTTGATCGTCATTCTTTTTCCAAATGTCGTTCTCCGCACTGCTTCCACCAATGAGCATTTCGTTCGGCCGATCGAAGCGGTCAAAGTTATGTTCAAAAATCCTCTCGGCCAAGGTTTGGGTACGGCCGGTCCAGCCAGCAATCGCGTGAGCGATGCGTGTGTGTACTTGCCAACAGACGGCGATGCTTCGTGGGCAGTAAGCCAACCAGATCTCTGTGTATTCTTAGGTGATGTTCAGGCACAACCCGTCGGACGCATTTGTAATTGTCCGTTCTTGCCAGAGAACTGGTACTTACAAATTGGCGTCGAACTCGGTTGGCTCGGTATGGCTCTCTATATCGCACTTGTTGCCATTGTGCTCATAAGACTCGGCCGTTCTCGGGAGAGTACCTTCAATCAAGTAGTCTTCTTATCAGTGTTTGGTGTCAGTATTGCCGCTCTCGTTCTGCATGCATGGGAAGATAGTGCTCTGGCATACACGTTGTGGATTCTCGTAGCTACTGCGCTTCCTCATCGTCGTACTCAATTATCTCCATCTCTGATCTAATCACAGTATCAGAATCAACAGGTTTTTGAGATTCTTCAAAGACGGAAGCCGCTTGGTCCTCCTTTTTCTTGTTGCCTATGTACTCTCTGAGCAACGGAATGGCGATGACTGCTCGGCTCAATAATCCAATATGCACTTTTGCAAATTCAGTGACGGGGTACCGTAATTCTATAACCTCTTTTCCTATAGAAGGATCTCGCGCTAATCTTTTGTAAGAATCATTAAAAGTTTTTGAAAAAATACGTCGTTGTAAGTTCATTTGTTCTCCTAATTCTTTCAGCGTTGCTTGATATTCTTCCGGATTTTTGCAGACAGATTTCAGTAGTACATTTATGAGCTTGTGAAAAAGAAGGCGGGCGGTTTTAACATGTTCAAGTACGGCTGGGTCTTCGCCCAGAACGTGACTTTCGTGGTGACGAAATTCCTCAATGAGTTGAGTGGCGGCTTCTTCAAATTGTTGTGCGTGATTGCGAATCAAACTTTCAGCGCGCTCCAACCATACGTTCGGTTCACCTTTTTTAGGGGCGCGCGCAATTTCATCAATCGGTGATAACTTTTTTTCAGGCATGAAGTGAAACTTTATACGCGCCTCTCCAAAAAGGGTCAAAGGGTCTAGAACTAAAATTACAAGGGCGTTTGCCGTTTGGCCTTAAAATCCGTATCCTGCCCCTATGGAGCACCCAGGTGGCATCGTCATTTTGGATTTCGGAGGCCAATACGCCCACCTTATTGCCAGCCGCGTGCGCCGTTTTGGCGCATACGCGCAAATTCTGCCGCCCGAAACGCTGGCAGAAGAACTCAAAGAGGCAGCGGGTATTGTCCTTTCCGGTGGGCCGCAGAGTGTGTACGAAAAAGGGAGCCCTCAAGCGGATCCCAAAATTTTTGAATTAGGAATCCCAATTCTTGGACTCTGCTACGGCTTGCACTGGATGACCCAAACGTTGGGGGGCGAAGTGAAGCCGGGCAAAGTGAAAGAGTACGGACAGACACCAATCCAAACTGTGGATGGTGGTGGAACGTTACTCCAAGATTGCGGTGATGGTTGTACCGTATGGATGTCGCACGGTGATGAAGCATCCAAATTACCTGAGGGATTCAAATTGATTGCGACGTCGGACGCATGCAAGAACGCAGCATTCGCTGACGAGTCGCGTCACCTCTACGCACTGCAATTTCACCCAGAAGTGACACACACGGAACATGGTTTCGACATCTTGAAGCGATTCGTAGACATCAGTGAGCCCAAACTTTGGTCGATTGAAAGTTATGCCAAGCATGTGGGCGAAGAAATTAAGCGTGATGTCAGTGATCGCAAAGTATTCATGCTCGTTTCCGGTGGTGTCGACTCCACAGTGGCGTTCACACTCCTCAATCAGCTCCTGGGGCAAGACCGTGTGCAAGGTTTGTTGGTGGATACTGGTCTTATGCGCAAAGATGAAGTGAAAAATATCCGAACGGCCTTCGATGCGCTCGGAATTACGAACTTACACGTCGAAGATGCATCGGAAGAGTTCTTTGCGAACCTGAAAGATGTGTATGAACCGGAACAGAAACGAAAAATTATTGGTGACACATTCTTAGCGGTGCAAAAACGTGTGAGTAAAGAGATGAATCTTCATATGGAAGACGGCTGGATGCTGGGGCAGGGGACCATTTATCCCGATACCATCGAAACGGGTGGCACGAAGCATGCTGATAAAATTAAGACGCACCACAATCGTGTGGAAGCAATTCAAAAAATGATCGATGAGGGCCTCGTCATTGAACCATTGAAAGATCTCTACAAAGATGAAGTGCGAACGTTAGGCGAGGAGCTCGGTTTACCGCACGATCTAGTCTGGCGACACCCATTCCCAGGCCCAGGACTTGGCGTTCGTATCCTCTGTGTAGAAAATGAAGAGGAGCAAAAAAATTATGAGATCGAAGCTGATGTATTGCATGCAACGTTGCCGATTCAATCTGTCGGTGTGCAAGGAGACGGTCGCACATACCGACATGCGGTCGCACTCTTTACTGAAGATCCTTGTGATCCACCAAAAGAATTTGAGAAGTTAGCAGTATCAATTCCCAATACTTCTCGCGATCTGAATCGTGTTCTCCTCTGCACATCACAATCAGACGTTCCAACATTTGTCGTCTCACCAAACTACATCACGCGTGAGCGCGCCAATCTTTTGCGCGAGGCGGATGCAATTGTTCATACCGCCATGGTCCAAGCGGGACTCTACGAAAAAATTTGGCAATTCCCGGTTGTCCTCCTCCCCCTTGGGAAAACAGCTGGTGGTCAGTCGATCGTCTTACGTCCCATTGAATCCACCGATGCAATGACGGCTAACGCTTCCGTCTTGCCGCCAAAAGTTCTCAAATTAATGACGGATCAAATTCTTAAACTGGCTGGAATTGACCTCATCTTCCTGGATATGACCAGCAAGCCTCCGGCCACCATTGAATGGGAGTAATTGGGCTTTTAAATTGACCCGAAAAGTACGTTACTAACGTTCCTAACTATACGTACTACGCTATAATCCTTCCTCATTTAGCGATGCCACGAAAACCCCTTTCAGAAACCCAGTTACTCGAGCTGGTCAGGCAAGCGCAAAACGGCGACACCGAAGCCTTCGGTGCCGTCTATGACCATTTTTTCGATTCCGTGTATCGCTACGCTGCGTTCCGTTTGCCATCGGACATTTGTGAAGATGTCGTGGCGGATATTTTTGTAAAAGTGTGGGAAAAAATTGCGACCTACCGACCGCATAAAAAAGTTCCATTCGGTGCGTGGGTTTTTCGCATTGCGCGTAACAGTGTCATCGACGCGTACCGCCGCAAGCGCGAGTGGTCTGAAGTATCACCAGATCTTGAAGATGGTGATGAGTACAACAAGGCGGAAACGCGCGTGAAACGGAAACATCTTTTGCAGGTAATGCGCGGAGCGATGGACAAGTTACCTAATCGGTACCGCGAGGTGCTGCATTTGTCGTACATGGCCGATCTTCCGCATGATGAGGTGGCGCGTGTGATGCATACCAGCGAAGGATCCGTCCGAACACTCAAGTTCCGCGCCCTCAAAAAACTCCAAGGTAACCTTCCTCCCGAATTCCAGGAAAATGTGTAACAAAGCCACGATTCTGGCGTTCTTATCTATGACGCTATGCGCCTAGACCCCCTTCTAAAGCGGCTGACTGCCGACGCTGCCCTGCAGCGGGCGGCCAAACAGCGCATCAAGAGGCGTGTAATGCAACGAATCGGGGCTTTGCCCCTCCAGGAAGTACATACGTCTTTGGCGGTCCCAAGTGCTGCAAAAGCGCGCATCTGGAACCAGGTTTTGGCGCGCATTGTGGTGCCTGAAACAGCTAATTTGTTAGATCGCGTTCGCTCCTTACTCACCCCACCAGCCGATTTGCACCTGTACCTGCGCCAGCGGCTTATGCCGCATTTGCAGACAGTGCCCGTGGCAAGTGGCTACGCTCCTATGAAGTGGGTGGCCTCCATGGTCCTGGCTGCGTTCATGGTCTACGCCAGTCCCGCCTTGTTCCTCACCAAAACAACTCTCGCAGAAACAGATGTCTCATTGGTGCCAACGGGCGGTGAAGTCTTTGTGCAAGTCGGCCAAGACTGGGTGCCGGTTCCTGAGCAAACAATTTTAGAAGCCAATACGACAATTCGCACGGGGAACGGTCAAGCGAGCGTCGTCTTCCACGATGATGCGGTGGTTCGTCTTGGTTCGAACACAACAATCAACATCAGCAATCTCCAAGATCGTTCCGAGCCAGTCGCGCAAGCGCTCCCACCAGCCTTCTCTCTGGTAGAAGGTTCTGTGTGGTTACAAGGTCTTACCCCAGCATCCGCTGGTGGTATTGCCGTTGCGGTCAACGATGGCCAAGTGATTGTGAATGAAGGTAGCGTCTCCATCGATTCCTACAACGGTGCGGCTGATGTTCGTGTGTGGGATCGCCGGGCTGCCGTTTGGTTCCAGGCGGATCAAGTACCACTCGTAGTGGGCGACCGCACACAGTTAAAAAAAGACAGCGCTCTGGTGGTAAAGAACATTCAGTCCGACCAATTCCAAGAGGAATGGCCAAAAGAGAATCTAGCGAAGGATGCCGTACACCGCCGTTATATTGCCCATCTTCAACATGAGCGTTTGGCAGCGCGCGCCGGCATCTTGCCAACTTCAACGTTGTACACCGCGAAGCGTATTGCAGAGAAAGTTGATGTGTACCTCACCTTCGACGAAGAAGCGCGTGTTCAAAAGCGTTTGGATCAAGCCAATACACGCCTGAACGAAGCAGCTGCTCTGATTGCAGAAGGTAGCGGTAGCAGCGTGGAAGTGACCGATATCTTAGCCAGTTACCAAACAGAAATTGCCGACATTGCTTCTGGGAGCGGCGGCAACGCTGTTACCCAGGCACTCATTCAACAATCTGTCACCGAAGCCTTTGCCGACGTTTCAGCCTCACTCCCTGGTGATGATAGTTACGTCTTGAAGAAGACCGTGTTAGAAACGACAACTGAATTACCAGACAGTCCAACGACGGTGGAAGATATGTCGGGCGCTCTTTTGGTAGATGCACTTGATGCACTCAACAAGTCAGTAGAAATTGGTGAATTTAATAACGTGCAACAAACCTGGCAGGATCTGCAACCATACTTAGCGACATTGGAAACAGAGGACACCGCTGAAAATGAAGAATTGCGCAAAGAAGCACAATCAATTTTGGAACGTGTGGCAACTGTTGTGCGCGAACAGCACAAGTCAGCGGTCACGTCGGTAAACCCGGAATTACTTGATGATATTATGGCCTACGCTCCTGTCGTCGACATTGCACAGCAACAACTGAGTGACGATGATGTGATTGGTATTATTTCAAACACCATGGAGCGGGTATACACATTCAAGATGCCACAGTCCCGAGCGAACCAATTACGTGCTGAACTCCAAAGCATTAGTGCTCAAAACCCCGAAGAAGCCGGCCGCATCTTGCGGGCTGTCTACAAGGCTCTACCAGACGAATCATTCCTCCGCGACGTTGTCCGACGCGAGCTGGTAGATCTCCGTTGGGAGATTGCTGGTGAAAACTACCAGCAATAGCCACAGTTCCTGATCTCTCACTAACCTGCTTGACGGAATCAGGCGGCTTCAACAAACTACCGCAGCATGTACGTCATAACGGACCTAAAACCTGGCCGCGCTATTCAAATTGATGGTACCCCGTACCTCATATTATCGTCCCAATTTGGCCGTAAGAGCCAAAGTAAGGCGAATATGCAGTGTAAGTTGAAGAACCTAAAGACGGGTGCAATTTTGGCCCATAACTTCCAAGGAAGTGAAAAAATTGAGGAAGCCGATGTCGGCTACCGCAAAGTGCAGTTCCTCTACAAAAATCCTGAAAGCTACACATTTATGGACCTGACTTCGTACGATCAATTTGAACTCACCGCTGAAACAGTGGGTGATGCGGGTGATTACTTAATTGATGGCCAGGAATGTGACGCCATGGTGTTCGAAGAACAGCCAATCGGTATCAACTTGCCAGCAACTGTGGTGATGAAAGTGGTCGAAACAATTCCGGGCGTTAAAGGTGACACCGCTTCCGGCGGTGGGAAGCCTGCTACATTGGAATCTGGCGTGAAAGTAACCGTGCCGCTCTTCATCAACGAAGGCGACAAGGTAAAAGTGAACACCGAAACAGGGGATTACATGTCGAGGGCAGAGTAGTATCATGCCAAGCTATGAGTAATGAAGTACCTGCTTGGGCTTACGGTGCTTATGCTGACACGCTTCAACGATCAAGTGATCAATTGAAGAGCATGGTCCATTTTTCAAAGGAGGATTTGGCAATATTAGACAGAGCAACAACCCCTGCTTCACAGGAATATATTGAAGAACGTCTTCGTGCTATGGATCCTGAGAAGAGAGCGACTTTTCTAAGAACAATATCTGTACCAGTTGAGTTTGGACCAGACGTAAATCCTAGAATTGCCCGAATGCAGCAAATCATTAGAAAGGGATTAGCAGGAGAGAATCCAGCTTCCTAAGCTAATTGCTTCTTCAAGATCTCATTCACCTTGGCAGGGATTGCCTTTCCCATGGATTCTTTCATAACGGCACCAACGAATGCGCCAAGAGCCTGCTCTTTGAC
>CAZXUD010000019.1:0-12055 GCA_964643805.1 uncultured Candidatus Peribacteria bacterium
ACTCATTCCACAGCTGTAGGGGAGCAGAGGAATGGAACCGAAAATGACAAACGAACTGAAGGTTACGATGCCATGCAGTACCGGTTGGGACGATGATGTTGAATGGAGGCCATGTTCCTCCATCATCATAACATCCAGCCAGGTGTCACGGTTCTTGGTGATGGTGGCTACGACTTGATCCAGCTCTTGGCCACTGAAACCTTTCTTCTTGTAGTAGTAGCGGATTTCCTCACGTTCAATAACTGGATCCTTTTCAATTTCTTCCTCCTCCTCTTTACGAAGGCGCCAGTACTGATCCTTTTCTGATTTAATAGAAAGATACGAACCCGTCGCCATCGACATGCCATCAGCCAGTAAGTTCGCCAAACCTAAAATAATAATAATGGAATGTGGTAAGTCTGCACCGACTGTTCCGGCAACCACTGCAAACGTCGTCACAATGCCATCGTTCCCACCGTACACAATGTCTTGGATGACCGGACCCAGGCGATTGCCGTGGACGTCTTGTTTGATGTGTTCCTGTAGACGGGCGCTTACATCATCCATACGAAGATACTAGCGTACTTCCTCTATGATTGTAATGAAGCTGTTTTCCAGCGTCGCAGTCGTGGAATATCACGGGTGACGAGCCAAGCGAGGAATCCAGGAAAGTGCATTTCCTTTAATTTGCCAATCACGAGTGTTTGCATATCTTTCGATGTCATATCTGGTGCAATAAAAGCACCGTGTTGGTAACACTTGCTACAGTATTCAGTGCTTTTGGAACTATCCAGGTTTGTTCCGCCACCGCCCGGGTCCTTCTTGAGGGGCATTCCACAACTTTGGCAACGAGTACTCATGACAAAAGTGTAGCGGATGATGCATTTTAGCGGAATGACGTTTGAATGAATTACTTCATTTCTAGCATTCCCATAATCTCTTTCGCCTTTCTGTGTGGATGTGGGACTAATGTAAATATCACGGGGCCCATACCAGCCCGAACATCAAAATGGAGGCTGCCGTACCGAAATAGATTTTGCAGAATGCCATGTTTTTGAGCACTAATGGCTTTGATATTTTGCAATTTTACTTCCTGCATGTCGTCGCGAAGCCACAGTCGCTGGCGCAAGCTGATAATACGCAAGCTGGTGATAATAATTTGAGGCATACTTTCATCTAATAAATGTCGAAAGAGCCAATGATGAATCAAAAGAAGAAGAAACAATCCCACAAAAAATGCCCCAAGCATTGTAGGGTCAGAATGTGTCACGCTAAAACCCGCTATAAAGAATGCAAACATGCTACCGCTGAAAAGAATAAGGTACACCGCCACTGGAAATACGTGCTTCACCCAATGTGTATGAAACACATCGAGAAGCCGCTCGTTTTTCTCAGTTGTAATCACAGTATGTGCGGTTGAAAGAAGAACAAAATGGAACTGATGAGTAAAATGGCCACGGTTGTAATAACATACGTGATAACTAACCGGCGATGGCGCTTTATTTCTCCCGGAAGAATGGAGCTGCCAAAAGCAGAGAGGAGTCCAAAATGCTTTTTCTGAATGTGACGGTACTCAAGTATGAGGGCTGCCATGGCCATAAGAGACAACACATGAATTGCGACGAAGAGAATGGTGGGAGTTAGCATGAGAGTGCGCGATCTTTTAAGAAATAGGTTGTACACCCGGTAAATCACAAACAATTTGTACCGGCTTCACCTCGTGCGTTGGTGTTTCGCCTCGTTGCCATTGCTCAATACTCTCGAAACAATCCAAATACATATTGCGCATACTGTCGTCCGCATAAAATGCTATATGCGGCGTTGTAACAACGTTTGGAAGCTTGATGAGTTCCTGATTTTCTTCAAAGTTGTGCTCGTGTTCAAGCACATCCAACAGGGCGCAGGCTATTTTTCCATTTTTTAGTGCCGCGAGCAGAGCGACGGAATCTATTAAAGAGCCCCGCGCGGTATTGACGATGATGACGCCATCCTTCATTTGTTGAAACGCGGCATCATTCATCATATGTTCTGTGGCTGGTGTGGCGGGAATGTGCAACGTGACAATATCTGCCTCTTGGTACAGCTCCTCTAGCGGAACGTATCGCACTTTGTACTGCTGTTCCAGTTCTGCAGTGCGGCATTTATCTACCGCCAAGATGCGCATATCGAAACCATGTGCAATTTGAGCGACGGAGCGGCCAATTTTTCCGGTTCCGATGATTCCAATAGTTTTGTCTTTCAAAGCAGTACCGCGTAAACCGTGGTAGTCGAACGTTCCGATTTCGGTACGGCGCTCGGCTTCATTTATGTGACGTAAGCGACTCAAGAGAAGTGCAAAGACATGCTCTGCAATAACGTGAGAACCATAGTCAGGTACATTACACACCGTAATGTTACGCTTTTTACATGCTGTAAGATCAATATGGTCGTAGCCTACGGATCGAGTACAGAGCAATGCTAGCTTCGGCAACTTCTTGAGGGTTGCTTCATCAAAAACAGAATTAATAAAACAAGAAATCACTTCTGCTGATGCACATTCATCCATTGCTTCTGCAATAGTTTTACTAATAATCAAAGCGTCAGGGAACTGCGCACGCACACGTGCGCTGTCTTCGGCATCAACTTCAAGGAAGACAATGTTCGTCATGGCTGTATTGTAGCAGGAAAGTTCCGTGGTAGATGTTCGGGAAAAATTGTCTAGAAATTCCAGATTTACTCAGCAAAAATGGCTCCTTAGAGCGTTGCAAACCAGGCAATGATCATTACAATGCCTGGTAATTCATCGTCCCCCCTTCCTTATATGGTCCTAAAGCGTACCTTTCATAAATACATTCCACTGTTGATGCTTTTGTGTCTCTTCCTTGGTCGCAGTGTTTTTGCCGCAGAGGGTGCAGCCGCAGAAACCGGCATGCATTCCTATGCTGCCACACTTTTTTGGTTGGCTGTTTTACTCCTCTTTGCAAAGTTAGCGTCGTTGGTCGAAAGAATTGGGCAACCCTCGGTGCTTGGTGAACTGGTCATCGGTGTTGTACTCGGCAACCTGACGCTTTTGGGTATTACAGCGTTCGAAGCTGCAGAAGTAGATCCGCTGCTTAAATTCCTTGCGGAATTAGGTGTCATTATTTTGCTCTTCCAAATTGGTTTGGAATCGAACATTAAGAAGATGGCAAAGGTAGGGGTTCCAGCTTTCTTGGTAGCAATTGTGGGCGTGGTTGTTCCCTTCGGTCTGGGCACCTACGTGGTTGGGCCATACCTCATGCCAGGCTTAACCTCGCATGCGTACCTCTTTTTAGGCGCAGCCTTAACCGCTACATCGGTGGGTATTACAGCTCGTGTGTTTAAAGACCTTGGCAAACTGCAAACACCGGAGGCTCAAATTGTCTTAGGGGCTGCTGTCATTGATGATGTGATTGGTCTCATCATCTTGGCAGTTGTTTCTGCCATCGCAACCGCGGGAACAGTCAGCGCTGGCGTTGTTGGAATCATTGCTGGTAAGGCAGTGTTCTTTCTCGTGGGCTCCATTCTTCTCGGCATGTTGCTTGCCCCATGGTTGGGCAGAGTGTTCTCCGCTATTCACACGGGTGTCGGCATGAAGTTCACCCTCGCAATCTCATTCGGCTTGCTGCTTGCAGCTGCTGCTCAGAAAATTGGCCTCGCACCTATCGTCGGTGCCTTCGCAGCAGGTTTGGTGCTCGATCCTGTGCACTTCCGCTACTTCAAGGATCTCCACATTGTGGAAGACGTACGCGATGCACTGAAAGGTGCTGATGCTGCTACTCAGAAAAAGGTGCAGGATGCTATTGAGCCGCATGCGAGGAATCATATTGAGTACTTAATTGAACCGTTGGGTCATTTCCTCGTGCCACTCTTCTTTGTGATGACTGGTATGAGCGTCAATTTAGTAACATTGTTTGATCCCACCATCATTCTTGTCGCACTTGGCATTACGGTGGTAGCTTTCTTAGGCAAAATTGTAGCCGGTCTTGCCGCTGGCAAGGTGAAGAAGTCGATTGTTGGTTGGGGCATGGTGCCCCGCGGCGAAGTTGGTTTAATTTTTGCGACTATCGGAAGAGGATTAGGCGTTGTCACCGACGAACTGTTCTCAGTAATCGTCATCGTGGTCATCCTAACAACACTTTTGACGCCACCAATCCTTGCGTTCCAATTGAAACGACTCAAATAAGAACAGTTTGATCTCGTCAAAGGACACCGATCAACCTCGGTGTCTTTTTGTATTACAGATTATTTATTTTTCTCTTCGCTTCGTCTTTTTCTTCTCGGAACCCGGCCAACAAATAGGGCAAGGACCAGGACCTGAGTATTCGTGGCCGCGGCTACATGTCTTGAGGGGTTTCTTAGCTAACTTCATGTCTATTAGACGATGAAGTGGAACAGTTATTACCCGGATTATGACTCTGTGTACTTTTTGAAGTTATCGATAATAGCCTGCCAACCCTGACGTTGCAGTTCTTCTGAGTTCTCTGACTCCGCATCGAAGCTCTCCGTAATGTGCGTGCGTTCGCCATCTCCCTCAAACTGAACACGCACCTTTCTGCCGTCACCCATGGTGTAGGCAATTTCTTTATGTTCTTCCACCTTTGTATACGTGCCACCGAAATCAAATCCAAAACTTTTGTCCTTTGCTTCCATGCGGTACACAAACTCACCGCCTGCACGCAGATCATTCGTGCCAGAAGGCGTATGCCAATCATCCGATGCGTTATTCCACTGCATCACGTGTTCTGGTGTGTTCCAACACTCCCATACTTTTTCAACAGGAGCGTCCACAGTTGTTTCTACAGTGATAACGGAAGGGTTTGTCATAGGTACGTAGCATATCAGAGAACGATTTTGACAAAAGTATCTTACGGAGAATGTAGAGTTTATAGAAAATTATCATAACTATGGTGAATAGTACTGATCCTTTACTTAGAAATGAGTTTCAGTTTCATAAACGATATTAACTAGCTCTGTCTGTCTTTTTTTTTCAATACCTAAGAGCAATGCGATTTTTTCTATACAGTCATTTGCCTGCCAATTAATAATTCGACGTGCATTTACTATTTGGTTGATTTTTTCTCCTTCAGTATTCGTGCCAGTAAATTTTTCCACTATCAAAGCTTCAGCTGTGTGGTCTATTCGATCGCGGACTTTTCTTATTAGAAAATATTGCAGTAATAATTTTTCCGCCTCTGAAAAATTCTGCTGCGTCAGTATGTTTTCTGGTAAAGCGACCAGCTCGTTAGTATCGATGGAAGAAATTTCATTCATGCAAAGATTATAAATTATTTTTATAAATTGTCAATGTAGGTGGTGGGATTTTATCTTGGTAGTTTCTGCCAATTGTCAGAAGCACGGTTTGAAGATATCCTTTTAGCTATGTCACACGACCACGCCCACGGGCACACGCATCAAGACCTTCTTGGAGAACTAGCTACCCAGCTCCAGCCTCTGCTGGAATCTTTAGAGCAAGCGATCTACTTGTACATGGATGATGATAATAAAGTATGCAACGAAAAATTTGCATCTCTTCTGGACTACGGTTCAGCCGAAGAATGGGAGGCGATGGAAGGTTCTTTTCCAGCCCTCTTTGTAGATGAAAACAGTCAAAACACTTTGATCGATGCATACCAAAAAGCGATGCAAGACATGGTTGCCTCGACTATCAAGATTCAATGGAAGAAAAAGACGGGAGGTACAGTGGAAACGACAGTCATCCTTGTTCCTATTTCGTACAAGGGGCACATGTTTGCTCTGCATTTCGCTACTGTTTCATGAGAAAAATTATCGTTCTGTCCTTCATCACGCTTGATGGTGTGATGCAGGCACCGGGTGGACCTGAGGAAGATACTTCAGGGGGTTTCAAATACGGTGGCTGGACTGTTCCGTACTTTGATGAACAGTCAGGAACAATGATGGGCGAACAGATGAGTCTCCCTTTTGATTTACTCCTTGGCCGAAAAACTTATGACATCTTCGCAGCCTACTGGCCGCAGCACGAAAGTAATTGGCCAGGCATCAATACAGTGAAGAAGTATGTTGTCTCTCACACAAAGAGGGAACTTGAGTGGAGCAACTCAATTCTGCTTTCAGAGAATATTGTTGAAGAGCTACAAAAGCTTAAAACCGAGGATGGTCCAGATTTGCAGGTTCATGGCAGCGGTAATCTTATCCAAACACTCTTGAAGCACGATCTGGTCGATGAATTGTGGCTCAAAATATTTCCAATCACACTTGGCCCAGGCAAGCGCCTCTTTGCTGAGGGTGTAATTCCCGCGGCGTTTAAGCTCTCTGGCAGTAAAGTTTCTCCAAGCGGAGTCATCTTCGCCAATTACGAGCGTGCAGGCGAGGTAAAGACAGGATCGTTTTAGGTTGGAGCGGGTGAACGGAATCGAACCGTCGTCACCAGGTTGGAAACCTGGGGTAATAGCCATTATACGACACCCGCGGCAGGCAAGACGATACAAAAGATCGGCGAGCAAGGGAAGTCTAAAAGCGTTATACTCTCTATCTCATGGAAAAAGACGCCCCCTTAGCCTTCCGGTTACGTCCCAAGACCTTGGATGAGTTCTATGGGCAGGAAGATATCATTGGGCCAGGGAGTGCCCTGCGGAAGGGTATAGAGACCGATGCCTTAGCATCTATTATTCTGGCTGGGCCGCCGGGAACAGGGAAAACCACCTTGGCGCACATCATTGCTGAGCGAACGAATGCTCAATTTGTAACGCTGAATGCTGTCACCAGTGGCGTTGCCGATCTCAAAGCGGTTTGCCAAGAGGCAGAACAGATACGAACGGGGCTCGGACAGAGGACCATCCTCTTCATCGACGAAATTCATCGCTTCAACAAGGCGCAACAAGATGCGTTGCTGCCCTATGTTGAGAGCGGAGCAGTCATTCTGATTGGAGCCACGACGGAAAACCCTTACTTCGATGTGCGAAGCGCGATTCTTTCGCGCTCGCAGGTCTATTTACTGAAACCACTGACGATGGAGAACCTTGTTTCCATCTTGGATCGTGCGGTTCAACACTCCGATGGCTTCGGTGGGAAAATAAAGATGTCGAAAGATGCGTTGGAATACATCGCACGAGTCAGTAATGGTGATGCACGTATTGCACTCAACGCTTTAGAGGCTGCTGTGATGACGATCGGTACCAATATCACTCTGGAGAAGGCGCAAGAAATGCTCAAAAAGCGCGCGCATCGTTACGATGAGAAAGGAGAAGACCATTACGACACTATTTCTGCCTTCATTAAAACGTTGCGAGGCAGTGATGTGGATGCGGCACTCATCTGGCTCTACAAAATGATCCGTAGTGGTGAAGAACCGCGCTTCATCTTCCGCCGCATGGCGATACTGGCGAGCGAAGACGTAGGCAATGCAGATCCTCGAGCGCTGCCATTCGTTGTCTCGGCATGGCAAGCGTTCGAAATGGTCGGCATGCCAGAAGGGGAGTTCTTTTTAGCACATGCCTGTGTGTATTTGGCACAAGCACCGAAGAGCAATGCCATCACCGTAGCTAAAGGAATGGCTGCTCATGTAGTTGATATTGCCTCTTCACTCGAAGTGCCGTACCAAATTCGCAATGCACCCGTCAAAAAGATGCGTGATCATGGTTACCATGTCGGTTACCAGTACACGCACAACGATCAGAAGGGGGTTGTTGCGGAAAATTACTTCCCAATTGGTATGGAACCACAGAACTTCTACGAACCAACTGTTCGCGGCTTTGAAAAAGAGGTACAAGAACGCTGGGAAGAGACAAAACGAATTGTGAGAGCGACGAAAAAGAAAGTTTTAAGCGCTCGGAAGTAATTCACTCCTCTTCCAGTCTCTGTTTGAGTTTGTACTCAGCAATTCTTTTTATGAGGTCATACGGAATTGGTTCTTTCAGGGGAAATTTAAGATTTCCTTTTGGTCCTTCATACGCAGCGACTTCGAAATGCTGAATTTGGTACCATCAGAGGGCATATTTTGTAGTATTGAGATTTTTTCGAGGAAGATGTCCTCTTAAATAAGAAATCAATGCTAGGCTGGTGCGTCTCCCATTCAGGCATGAAACCTTTCTACAAAGTCTTGGCCGTTGCCCTTATAGCCGTAACCACAAATAACTTCGTTTGGTTTGCGTTAACCTATTGGGCCTTCCTTACCACAAAATCCGTGGTTTCGACCTCAACCATGGGCGGAATTTTCCTAGTGATCACTGCAATTTCTAGTATCTGGTTAGGATCCATTGTCGATCACCATAAGAAAAAAATAGCCATGCTTGGCTCGTCCGTCATAACACTTTGTCTGTTCACGGCGGGTTTGCTGTTCTATTACGCAAATCCCACGAGTGCCTTTGAATCAGTCTTAAGTCTTCCGTTGTGGATATTCATTTCTATCCTCCTGAGCGGGACGATTGCGGGTTCCATCTACAGCATTGCTGTCCCAACTCTCGTAACGTTCATAGTCCCCGAAGATATGCGCGACCGTGCGAATGGAATGTTTGGAACCGTGATTGGTATATCGTTTGGTATCACTTCCGTAGCGAGCGGAATAGTTCTGGGGTACGGCGGAATTGGATTAGTACTCACAATTGCAGTCGTGTGTACGGTCCTCGCCATTCTTGGGCTACTAATAATTACTATTCCCGAGAAAGATGTTGTCCACACAGAAGAACATCATAAGAAAAAAGTTGATTTGAAAGGAACCATCAAAGCAGTTCGTGCAATACCTGGTCTCATGGCGCTCATCTTCTTTACGACCTTCAATAATTTCCTCGGGGGCGTATTTTTTGCTCTGATGGATGCCTACGGTCTTTCGTTGGTATCTGTTCAAGTGTGGGGAACACTGTGGGGCCTCGTCAGTTTTGGTTTTATTTTGGGCGGACTCTACATTTCTAAAAAGGGTGTCGGTAAAAATCCGCTGTTCACGCTGTTCCGCAACAATATTATTACGTGGACTGTCTGTATTTTCTTTGCAATTCAACCTTCCATTGTCTTACTCATGGTCGGGTCCTTCGTTTGGATGTTCTTCTTCCCGTTCATCGAGGCAATTGAACAAAGTATTTTCCAAAAAGTTGTTCCCCAGGAGCGCCTTGGTCGTGTTTTTGGTTTTGCTCACAGCGTTGAGCAGTCGGCGTCACCTATCACAGCATTTTTAATTGGACCAATCGCTCAGCTGGTCTTTATTCCGTTTATGACCACGGGTGCAGGAACGGAATTAATCGGTAACTGGTTTGGTGTCGGGCCTGGTCGAGGATTGGCCTTAGTATTTATTGTGGCAGGTATGATTGGGTTAGCCGTAACACTGCTAGCGATGCGGTCTCGTTCCTACAAGCTCCTGTCACAACGTTACCTTGTGTAAGGAACGCCACAGACTCGTTAAAGATTCCTGATGCGGTCCCATCACCAAAACTAATTGTCTTACTCAGGCAAATCTTCGCATGCAACACCATCTTTATCACCATCTAACCGATGAGGATCATTTTCACCACTGAATTTACAGTACTCGTATGTCTCTTGTGCTTCCGATTGAGTTCTAAAATCATCACAGTTGTAAACGGCATCGCCACACATACTTCCCATAATAAGATTTCCGCTGTCATCGCGCTGAATGCGCGATTCTTGTATTGAGCCGGTCTCTATCATTTTTCCTAAATCGAAATCGGTGTTCGTTACTTCAAGACCGAGAGCTACCAATAGAGCTACAATCACTGCAATCATAACGACACGGACTTTTTCCACGAAGATCGCAAGCAGGAGTGCAATGAATATCAATAACCCGATGATGGTCAGTCGAACTTTTTTGCTGCGACGCCAACTACTGACTTCAGAAACCATATAAAAATAGTACTCTTTCGCTGATTGCATCCTATTTACAGTTTTGTATTTATCATTTTTAAAATCTTCTCCTCACTTGGTTTCTTCCAAGGGTGACACGTCAGGATTCGGCGACCAGCTAATAAACTTCCTACGATTGCGCCACGTTCTGTGACGACCCTTTTTGCATAGTCACTACAGGTGGGCTCATGACGGCAGTAGCCATAGGTGTATAAATGCCTCAATGGCCCGTGATCAGGCGAAAGGGTGGCTTGGTACAGCGAAATGAGCGCACAAATGAACTTGCGTGGTATATGCCAGATATGGCGTAGGACGTTGCGCATAGGGTCATCAGCCGATAGGCTTGCTCTATTCTACCGCTTTTATGGAACTAACCACTGACGAAATCATCATTCTTCTGCAGATACTTATGATCCTCCTAGGGATCATTGTGCTGTATCACCTGATGTTTGCTGCTTGGAGTTTGCGCAAGATTTTAAAAAGAGCAGAAAGTGTTACACGCCACGCGGAAGAACTTCTTATGAAGCCAATTCACATGGCAGACACAGGGGTTGAGTTCATCACCAGCATGTTGGCCGAGCACCAAAAAAAATCCGCGAAGAGAAAGGCGAAGAAAGAGGACTAAAACGCTGTTTGTTTATCTACAAACACGCGGATGTACAATCGTTTAACTGTATCTAACGATGCAGAGAACAGTTCTTTCAGGATTCCGTTCAAACGACGGATGCGTGCGTACAATTTATTCAGTTGATACGCGTTGCCTGGTTTACCGGCACGTTTAGCTGCCATACGAATTTCGTGACGGAGTTGTTTTACTTCTTTTTCAATGTGCCCTTGCAATTGCAGTTGCATAACAGGAGTGTCCGGTAAGTTTGCGATTGCTTGGTCGCGCGCAGACATCCCCACATTTCCGGTTTGAGAACCACTGCCACCGGCACCCATGTCGCCATTGCGGTCTTCACCCATGCGTTCGCTCACGGAATTCAAGAGATCGATCGTCTCTAACAAATTTCCCAGCTTTTCAGGCTGTGCCACCGTAATCGCCAGTTTGTTTGGTGTTTCTGGTGAAGGGCCACGTTCGGCTGAGTTCTGAACCATACACTGTATATTTTCTCTTATTTTGGCCTTTTGGTCAATTAAAACTAAGGAGGCTCGGGAAGGCATTGAAAGTATGATTTCAGCATGTCTGAACGCACCCTCTTCCATAAGATTATCGATCACGAAATACCGGCTACTGTCGTGTATGAAGACGACGAGGTTTTAGCGTTCAAAGACATTCATCCCAAAGCACCAACGCATCTTCTCTTCATTGCAAAAAAAGAGACAGACTTTGTGCCATCAATTGCTGATGTTACCCCCGCGACTGCACATGTGCCGGGCATGTTGATTGCCAAGGCACAAGAGTTTGCAAAAGAGCAGGGGATCAATGGCTACAAACTTACGTTCCACGTCGGAAAAGGCGGGGGACAGGAAGTGTTCTTCCTTCACCTTCATTTTCTCAGCCAAGAAACACTAAGCGAATAATTTTTTCAGGTCGATTTCTTTCAAGCTTGTGACAATTTCATCAGCTTCCGAGAGATCAAGTTCAGGATGCGCGCCAGAATTGAGAGCGATGGCGTACATGCCAGCTCTTTTGGCTCCAACAATTCCATTGTACGAGTCTTCAATCACAATACACTCCTCTGGATCAGTCGAAAGGGCGGCAGCAGCCTTCAAAAAAATTGTAGGTGATGGTTTTCCATCACCACGTGCAACATCTTCAGCCGTGATGATGGCTTCAAACTCTTTTTCCAGTTGAAAATGCTCAATCACCGGCATAATCCACTGTCTGCGGCCCGATGTTGCTACTGCAAAAGGAATTTCTTTCGCTTTCAAAGCTGCTATTAAATCTTTCAGACCTTCCATCAGGAGGACTCCTTCATAGGCTTGCTTCGCTATACCTTCGGCATAGTCCAGGAATGCCTCTAATGTCATATCCAAGTGGTAGCGTTCACAGAGAAGCTTATGGCTATCAACCATGCTCATGCCCGTTACCAACGCCTCATCACCTGCTTTCCAGGTAGGCACCAAGGCTTGGTAGGCATGATTGATGGCAGCAGGCCAGTAGCGTTCGCTGTCCACGATGACGCCATCGAAATCGAAGATGACGGCTTCCATTTACGCGCTGAAGCCGGCAGCTTCTGCTTCTTTTTCATTCTTAAAGTAGACGCGCTTATCAGCTTTAATCTTTTCGCCTTGAGCGGAATCAATC
>CAZXUD010000020.1:0-11726 GCA_964643805.1 uncultured Candidatus Peribacteria bacterium
CGACGAGTCCGTAGAAGCAGATTTACTCCTCAATCTTCCAGAGCGTGCTTTTTGCAATTGGCTGCTTAAAGTCAGGCAACCATGTGAATCGACCAACGCTATCACTCCATATAACAGCACCGTTACGCCCGATGGCACCTGGATCCTCTAAGGAAACTTGAATGGTTCGGTTATCGCCGACACCTCCTAACACAATGTCTGCGTAGATTTGCAGTGTCTTCAGTCCTCCACCTAACTTACCTAGGTCTTCCGTTAGGATGCAGTTGTATTGGTTTGTTCCCGTCTTAGTGCATGCACGCCATTCAGTACAACCTTCACCTGTTACTTGAACATTCGCGAGAGCCACTCCGTACGAAGCGTCATATGTGAAATTTATTTCCTTAACAGTGAGAGGATTTGGCACAGTTGTCGCACCCGTTAACGTGAATGCACCGATAAACTTTTGAATACCAGGAGTAATGTTGCCCGTATCGGACAACGCATTGCGTGCACCAGTAATTTTCCCGTACGCAGTTTGATGAATTGGAAACACAGGCGCAGTTGCAACTAGTTGTGTTGATTGATTGCTCGTGACACCTTGCACCATCAAATAGAAATCACGAACTTCGAGCAATTGCTCAGAAAGACCACCATTTTCGGCTGCATCTAAGGTAACTTCAACTCCCAGTGAAATCATTGCGCCCTTCTTGAGGGTGTAGGCGCCACTATCAAGATCTAACTTCCAGGTTTTGTCGTTGGGATCACTACTATCTGCTCTAAATTCACCAATCTGTTTGCCGGTGGAATCAAGAAGATGGAAAGCGGAAACGTAATCGGCCCGTTTATCTAACTTAATAACGGCCTGCCGCAAATACGTGTCTTCGTTATAGGAAGTAAAGCGCGCATCAGCAACAGACTTGCTCCTTTGGCCCGATACTAGAATACGACTGACCGTTTTAAATGCACCAGATTGCTGCCCAGCACTACTACTAGCAACGCTACTGCTACTTGCAGACCCGGCTGAAGACGTTGAGGAAGCAGAGGATGAAGTTGAAGACGATGATGATGAAGATGTTCCATCCGTAATAGTTTCACCACGCTCAAAAGCACGATATTTATCTAATTCACCTTCATGCTCTGCTCTGTAAGCAGCAGCCAGGCGGGCCATTTCGCCACGTGTGAGTAAGTGATCAGCTGGTAAATTTATTGGCAAAATAGTGCCATGTTCTTCGGCAGCATTTACGTAGGGCATGTACCACTCTTCGCCCGATTCAATCGTTAAACTGTAGTCGTACATTTCGCTCAGCATTTTTAAGGCCTCAACGTAGTTCACATTATTACCTGGCTTAAAATTACCATCCGGGTAACCCTCAACGATTCCTCGTTTTAACGCCAAACAGACGTACTGACTAAACCAGTCGGTTGTATTTACATCTGGGAAACATGACCCCGCATCCGAAGGTGAAACACGAATGCTTGGGCTGCTCATGAGAACAATTTTAAGATATTCCGCACGATTGAGATTCTTGTCTGGCTGAAACGTTCCATCGGGGTAACCTTGAACTGCTCCAAGAGAAGTAAGCACACTGATACCTGCTGCTTCCGCAGGCAAAAAAGGTGCATCGTTATACAACAGACTTTGGTCTGTGTAATTCAATGCCAATACATGCCAAGGCATGAGTGCAACCGCGAGAACAAGTGCCCAAAAGCGCATGGCCAAAAGTGTAGCACGTAAAAAGGAATCAACAATACGCTTCGCTTGTGAGATTAAGCGCATCTGGTACGCTTACTTCATGAGTTTATTGAAAGAATTTAAGGAATTCGCAGTAAAAGGGAACGCGGTAGATATGGCCATTGGTATTGTGGTGGGTGCAGGCTTCACAAATTTAGTGAATTCCTTCGTTAAAGACGTCTTAATGCCACCCATCAGTTTGCTCTCGGGCAGTGTGAGTCTCCCTTCGCGCTACATACTTCTTTCGGAAGGCGGCCCTTACCCAAGCCTTGTAGAGGCAGAAGCTGCTGGTGCAATTGTATGGAAGTACGGACAGTTCCTAAATCAATGCATCGATTTTCTTATCGTCGCATTTGTGATTTTCATGTTAGTGCGCACCATGAATAAGTTGCGCTCAAGACGACGCGCTTCATGAGAGACTAAAATAGTTTTGGAAAAAGTTTTCCCGTTCGTTTTTTGTATTCTCGATATTCTTCGCCATACGCTTTTTCCAGAGCTGCTTCTTCACGCGACGTTCGTAAGAAGATGACACAGAGGATTACGAAGAGAAAACCGCCGCCCAGTAGCCAATTGGCTGTGAGGAGTAATATTCCTAATCCTAAAAATAAAAACGACACATACATAGGGTGTCGGACATATTTGTAGGGGCCTGTTGTAACCAGGAAACCTTTTGGTCGAATCATAACAGTCCCCGTGAAGTTATGAGAGAGATGTTTTTGTAACCACAGCAAGAGAGCCACGCTGATGATGGCGAAAAACAATCCACTCCAGCGCACGGCAGGATCTAATTGAAATTGCGACCACTCCATAAGAGGTGGCCAAACGATGTACGCAAGAAATCCTATTCCTACGGGAATGCCGACAACAATTCGAATGATAGTGAAGACACCTTCGCCCTTTGTATTTTGTTTTACACCGGAAACAGAATCTGAATACCCGTGGTAATACATGCGAATTCCCACCACTGTCATGAGTAGGAGGAGAATTGCGGTGTGGAATGGGTATTCGGTAATCACAAATGAATCGTAGCACAAAAATACCCGGCCACCCCGTAAGGGGGCACCGGGCGTAGGGCTTTCGAGGAGCGAGTGATTGCTCCTACTGCAGAACAACTGCAGGTTGATTGCTGCCGATCTGGTCACATGCGTATTCGCACGCAGCCAAGATCATCCTGTAACCAATAAGGGCGTCGGGCTGGGGAAACCTTTCCATTTGCGCAGCCGCGAAAACCTCATGGACGCCATGCGGAAAATTAGGCGTCTTGAGGGCAGCGCGCGCTGCACGCAGAACAAGTTTCACCTTGGGCTTGTCGTTCTGCTGCAACAGCGAAACTACAAAGTCCAAAGCGGGCTGGGCGTTGCTGGGGCCGGCCAACCTTTCGAACTCTCGAAGTTGAACTTCGGAAAGTCCTTGGTGTTGGTTATCCTCGGCAAACGCTGACGCCTCCTGAGTCGTGTCCATGACACACCTCCATGAAAAAGGAACGAGCTTCTGAACAAAAGACCTGTTTTTATTATAAATAGATTACTAGTTATGTCAATTATTGGTGGTCCCAGTGGGAATCGAACCTACATTTACCCCTTAGGAGAGGGTCGTTCTATCCATTGAACTATGGGACCATGCAAATGACCAACGCAAAACATTGTACGTTGCCTTTGTCCGAACCTAAACAACTATTTTGCTTCGAGCACCACTACCTCTCGCACGTCCTGGGGCAGTGATCCTTTGATATCAAATTTATCGACTGCTTCTCTGCCAGCTGCACCGCACATCTTTAAGCATTCAGCATGCTTATCTGGAGTGCCGGTTTGCAGAGGAATGAGAACACGAGGATCAATCTCATCAATAATCTTCTGAACGATCATTGGATTATCAGTTGGAAAACAGAGCACATCCACATCTCCCAGTTCTTCTAATTCAAAGTCAGTCCAATCGTGAAGTGGCGAGTGAATGAAAGCGCAACGAGTACCGTCAATTTCTATAACGTAGGAAACAGTGTTTCCTTCTTCATGCCCAATACCACGAATGGCAGCTCCATCAATGTCGTACTCACCTGGCCAAGAGATGGTGCCTTTTGCTGGCTGGTCTTCCGGTTCCCCAAAAAACAACAATGTATTTTCAGGTACTTTGGAGCCTTGCTTCGCAAAGACGATAAATGTCTTTTTGCCCGCATTTAAGCGAACAATCGGGCCGCCAAGAGAACTAAAACTCAACATCGGGGGCATCATAGGGAAAGAGCCTTCTAAAGAAAAGGCGGAGGTTGAAAAATGAGCACCGATGGGTACAATGAACTGCTATGGACAAAACACCTCAAAATTTCGAGGCTCCTGTTGCCAGCAAAGAACCTACTGTTATGAGTAGAATTCTACTTACGGGAAAAGTGATGGCTGCAGTCGCTTATGATTGTCTTCGGCATCCAACATCTAATTCTAATATTGAAGTTGATGCACAAGGGGGGCATCAAAATCGTGAACCCTATTGATTAAGGTTCACCTCCAACTTCTCAATCTTCGCTCCCAAGCCTCGCAGTTTGTCTTCAAATTTATCGTACCCACGTTCTATGTAACGAACATCGGTCACGGTTGTCTCTCCATCAGCGCAAAGCCCGGCTAGCACCATGGCTGCACCGGCACGGATGTCGTTACTAGCGACCAATTTACCGCGAAGAGGAGTAGGGCCGATGATGAGCGCCTGATGTGCGTTGAGATGTTCAATGTGAGCGCCCATTTTTTCTAATTCGTACAGATACGCCATGCGTCCCTCGAATAAGCGTTCGAAAATTCGGTTCACCCCCTGTGACTGCGTCATCAGTACACCCATCGGCGCCTGTAAGTCTGTTGGGAATCCTGGGAAAATATTGGTGCGAATGTCGCCGGCCTTCAAAGAGGATATCTCTCCATCCACAAACAACACTTGTTCCTCTTCATTATATTTCCACTCCGCGCCCATACGGCGAATCGCTGAAAGGAATGATAAAAGGTGGTAGCGATCAACATTATGGAGTCTCACTTTGCCGCGTGTAACGAGTGCCGCAATGATGAACGCACCTGCTTCTAGATAATCACTGGTAACAGTGTATTCAACACACTTCAGTTTTGGGTTTCCGTGAACGGTAACCGTGTGATTACCAATGCCATCCACTTTGGCGCCCATTTTTTCAATGATGCGCTCCACATCTTGAACGTGTGGCTCAGCAGCTGCCATGTCGATGCGTGTTTCGCCTTCGAGTAAAGATGCAGCAAGAAGAACATTCTCCGTCGCAGTCACAGAAAACTCCGGCAATACCACGTGACCGGCCTTTAGTGTTCCTTGAAGATGAAGGACTTCGTCTGTGCTCATGTCTTCCGCACCTAATTGAGTAAGTGCGACCACGTGCGCATGCACCGGACGTTTACCAAGCACGCAACCACCCGGATATGCCATTTCCACCACGCCAAAACGTGCGAGTAGTGGACCAAGTAACACGATGGAACCACGAAGTTTTTTTACTAAGTCTTCGGGGATTGGTTTGCTTTGTAATTTATCGGACCGAATGCGGACTGTTCCTTCCTGAAACGAGGTTTCGGCTCCTAGGAAATTTAAAATATCCAACATGATGCGCACATCGCTCAAGTCGGGAACGTTGTGCAGAACGGTCTCTCCACCACACAGTACGCTGCTCGCTAAAAGTGGCAGTGCAGCGTTCTTAGAGCCGCTAATGGCTACATCCCCTTTGAGGGGATTCCCACCGCGAATGCGGTAGTGAATATCGGTGGCCATGGGGGCGGCAGTATAGCTGAAAGGGATACTTGACGGAAGCTAAAACTTGGGTTTAAAACCCAATTATCGTCTCTTTTGAAACCAATGTACGACAAGCTGCAACAGAAGAATGGCTACGCCAATATTTATACAAACATCAGCGATGTTAAAGATGGGAAATCGCCCCACTTGAATCATGTCTGTAACCCGTCCATCCATTAACCGATCAAGAACGTTTGCAATGCCGCCGCCCAGCATGAGACCGAAACCAACATCTTCCCACTGAGTCCGCTTTGTTCGGAGTGCAACAAACACAACCACGGCAATCGCGCCGATAACAATAAAGTCTTGGAACTGACCCAGGTGAAAACCAAAGGCCACGCCAGTGTTATAGGACCGCTGTAATCCGAAGTACGGCCGAATGATGGGTACGTACTGCGTAAGGAACTGATCAACAAGAAGTGCGACCGCAAGGCTAGCGGCAGCGCTGATACCCGCAACAGTGGAGAGGAGTTTGTACTTCATGGAACCAGGATAGCGTAACAGGCCTACCTCGTTATTTATTTGCTAAGTTAAAAATGTTATGTATACTATTCTTGTTATCGAATGAATCTGACTATCCCATAGATATGGGATGGTTCTTTTCTCCTATTCCACAAACCACCATGAGAGCATCATTTTTAGCAGCCATTAACGAAATCTGTGCCGAAAAGAACGTCAGCCCCGAACAGGTGGTTGAAGCCGTCAAACAGGCAATCGCCACGGCATTCCGCAAAGATTACGGTAATAAGGAACAAGAAATTCGGGTCGACTTACCGGAAGGTAACGACATGCCTGTGATCCTCCTTATTAAGGAGGTGGTCGATGAAGTGGAGAACGACAACTTCGAAATTAGTTTGAAGGACGCTCAGAAAATAAAGCCAGACATTGATGTGGGCGACGAAATGGAAATTGATGTGACTCCTGTTGGATACGGACGCATTGCTGCACAAGCAGCGAAGCAGGTGATTTTGCAAAAGATTCAAGAAGCAGAGAAGCAGAGTTTGTACGAAATGTTTAAAGATCGTGAAGAAGAATTGCTCACTGCGACTGTTACAAAGGTGGAACATAACTGGGTGACGCTCGAAATTGAAGGCATGACAGTCAGTCTTCCTTGGAAAGAACAGATTCCAGGTGAGCACTACTACACTGGTAAAAGAATTCGCGTGTACTTAGACAAAGTTGAACTAACAACCAAGGGGCCACAGCTGCGCATCTCGCGCACGCACCCTGGGCTCGTGCGCAAATTACTGGAATTAGAAATTCCAGAGGTGCGTAATGGTGACGTCAAAATCATGGCGATCGCTCGTGATGCCGGCTTCCGCAGCAAAGTTGCTGTGCATAGCTCTGACCCACGCATTGACCCAATTGGTGCTTGCGTAGGCCAAAAAGGCGTGCGCATTCAGGCCGTGATGGAAGAATTGAACGGCGAACGTGTCGACATGATTGAATGGTCCGAAGATCCAATCAGACTTATTTCTACCGCTCTCCAGCCAGCCGCAATTTCTGCTGTGATTATTGTGAACGACAAAGAGCACTTAGATGAAGAAGGTCGCCGCATTAAAAAGCGCGCTGCTGTCTTCGTTGAAGAAGCGCAACGTCCAATGGCCATTGGTAAGAAAGGTCAGAACATTCGTTTGGCTACAGACCTAACAAACTATGAGTTGGATATGTACAACTACGAAGAGCTGCCTGCCTTTAAGGCGAAGTTGGCAGAACTCCGTGGTGAGTCCGAGGATGCCATTGCGGTTACGGAGTTCACAACGAATGAAGATGGTGAAATTGAAGCAGTTCAACCATCAAAGGCCGCTAAGTCTGCTGAACCAGAAGAGGCAGAGGCCGTTGCTGAACCAGCTGCAGAGGAATCTGCTGAAAATACCGCAGAGAAGACGGAGTAAATAAGGTAGCATAGCTCCGTGCGCCTCCCAGACTTACCGCTTGTAGTGCTGGATACCGAAACGACGGGATTTATTCCGCGCGTGAACCGCATTATAGAATTTGCGTCTGTGCGTGTTGAAGGAGGCAAGGTGAGTGATACGTACGAAACACTTATCTCTATTCCGGGTGAGGTACCGGCAGTTGTACGGACAATCACTAGAATTCGGAATGAGGATCTGCAGGGTAAGCCAACCATGGAAGAAGTGAGAGATGAGATCATGAACCGCATTGGGAAAGATGCGATTATCGTTGGTCAAAATGTCGGCTTCGATTTGCGCATGTTAAAAGGGGAGGGCATTGATCTGACGGAATACCCTTGGATTGATACATCGATGCTTGCGTCATTAGTTTTTCCAGAACTGGAGAGTTATTCGTTAGGATACGTCAGCAAAGTTTTGAAATTAGATCACGAACCAGTGCACCGTGCGCTCGGCGACGTGAATGCCACGCTCGCCTTGCTCAGTAAGTGCTGGGAACGGCTCCTTAAGTTGCCACAAGACCTGCGCGATCCGCTGGATAGCATTATGAGTCGCGCGCCAGAAGGCTACCGACGCTTCTTTAGCGCACTGCCAGCGGCGGAGGACACAGAGCAGCCAAAATGGTTTGTAGAAGCCATAAAAGACGTATTGGCCCCTGTAAAAATGAAGGTACCGACCATCGAAGCACCCGCTACTCCTTCAAAAGGAATGGTGCAGATAGTCGAAGAGCCGCTCGATGCGTGGGCATTGGCCGCAACTATAAAGTCACTCGTAAAATCTAGCGGTAAACATTTGGTCGCTGTAAAAAATTTGCATGCGACACTCCGACAAATGCCATTGATTGATGGTGTAAGCGTTGCACATCCACCACACAACCTTATCGACGTGTCTTTAGTGGCACGACTTGCAGAACAAGATCAATTCACTGCTGATGAAGCAACGCTTGCAACAAAGTTAGCGTGGTACGAGCCGCCAACAACTGAGGCGCTCCCTATTCACGGTGATGAGCGCGCAATTTGGAGCAGCAAAGTTGCGGCAACGGAGACTTCGCCGGAATACATTCAGCAATTTGCGAAACCAAACGATGTACTACTAATGAATCACTGGCAGTTGCTTACGATTCTGGAAAATGAAGAGCACCCGGCACGAAAATGGCTTACAGAAGCCACGCATATCGTGATCGATGATGCTTCCATGTTGGAAGACACTGCTACAAAGGCATACGGTTGGTACTGTTCCTTTGATGATATTCGTGCTGGTGCCGAAGGTCGCCCACAACTCACGAAATTTACGGACTTACTTCAATTGTGGAGTGAGAAAACGCGGCATTTCCAAGATGTTCGCTACTTGGTAGCCGCTGACCTCACCTCGGCAGAAGGTAGTGGTCTCCTTTCTCAGCTAGATGCACTGATGAATGGCCAAGAAATTCCAGTTGATGAACCACTGCGTCGACAACTTGCGCAACTGCAGAACATGTTGGACCCAAATAAGTTAGCCGGACGCATCGCCTTTATAGAAACTAGACAAAATGGAAGCCAATACTTGCAATCCGTGCCCGAAAGAATTGGTGAATTACTAAATGAATATCTTTATTCAAAATATCCCACCACGTTGTTCGTACCACCGGAAAGTGCAACGACATTGCGAGAGATCATTCCGAGAGAAACAACGACAGAGCTACGCAGTGGCGTGTTTGATGAAGAAATTTCCACCGTACCGTTGGAATTCAGTGGCGGGAAAAGCATTGAAGAAATCTTGAAAAATCCTCCGGAAGGTAAGACCGTGTTTTTGGCTACCAGTCGCGGAAAAATTGAGGAAGCATTTGTGAAATTTACCGAAGAATTAGAAGCGAAAGACATTACATTGATCTGCCAAAATTTCAGCGGCGGCATGGGCCGCATGCAGGCTGAGTTTGATGCATCAACAGGAACAACTGTTTGGATGCTAACACCGTGGTCTTTCGAAAGTGTGGAGCTACAAGAAGCAAACGTTGATCATTTAATTATTGAAAGTCTTCCATTCGATCATCCTTCGCACACAATTCTTAGTAAACGTTGCGAACACTACCAAGATCCGTTCAGTGAGTACTCGTTACCGCGTCTGCAGCACAGATTATTCCGCTTACTCCGAATATTTTCTCGTTACCGCGCCAAGGATGGTGATGTCATTGTGCTGGACCCACGCTTAGATACAAAAAAATACGGCAAAGAGGTTTGGCAGTACCTGCAAAAAATCACAGGAGCACACAATGAAACTCCCAAAGAGGAACCGGTACGAAAAACGAAAGCACCACCTAAGAAATCTGACGATGTAGAACAGCTAACGCTGCTCTAGTCGACGGTACTGCGCGAAAACACAACGACAATTGTTCGCCAGAGGATCCAAAGATCCATCAGTGGTGTCCATTCTTCAACGTAGCGTAAGTCGAGCCGTACTTCGTCTTGAAAGTTGAGGTCACTGCGTCCGGAAACCTGCGCTAACCCGGTAATGCCCGGCTTGATGGTGAACACACGGCGTTCATATGGTTGATAACGTTCCACTTCTTCTGGCAGATGCGGACGTGGTCCCACAAGTGACATATGACCTAGGAATACGTTCAGAAGCTGTGGCAATTCATCTATATCGAAACGCCTCAAGAAGCGCCCTAAGGGCGTAATACGTGGATCATCTTTCAATTTAAAGAGAGGGCCATCGTTGCGTTGATTGCGCTCAAGCAAGCCATATTTTTGTTGGTCAGCATCGGGAATCATAGACCGGAATTTAAAAACAGGAATACGCGTCATCCCACGTTCACCTACCCGTTTGGATACGTAGAAAATCGGTCGGCCCATGTTGAAAAAAACAAGAATGGAGACGATCAAAAATAATGGGGAGAGAATCACGAGTCCGATGGCGCTCAAAATCACATCGGAGAGGCGCTTGGTAACACGCCCCCAACCATCGAGTGGGGTTGGTTTAAATTCCATGATCGGAATTAACCCCAAGTGAGACACTAATAACTGATGAGGCACATCGGCAAGCACGGGTGGCAAGAATGCATAGCCAATATGCTGAGAGCGACAGAAATTAATGAGGTTAATTGTTTCGTTGCTGATCGGATTTGGATCAGTTTGAATCACAAGATCGGGCATGTACTGCGGCTGCATTTGCGTGAGTGCATTTAGATCTGCCAAATGACCTAAATACTGGTAACGGTAATCTTGTTTGAGCGTGCGTCTCGCTTCTGGTACTACTGGTTGTACTCCAATGGAAACAACTTTCCGAACGCCAATGCCATTCCGCATAAATGCTCGTTGCAAAAGCAAAACTGCAACGCGCGCTAGCCCGATGAAGAGCGTGAGGAAGATGAAAGCATGAATGAGGAGAATACGTGAGTAGAAGAGTTCTTTACGCACCAGGAAGTAGTACGCCATGATCGCCACGAGCCATAGGAGCACCACCACAACCATGCGTAGCATCTCTTGCCAGCCACCGAGGGTATTACGCAAAGCGTAAAGACCCGCCATGGCGGTAAGGGCTAGAATAAGGACTAAACTGGGCACTACAAAGGTGGAAACGTAGAAGGAAAAAGGTGGCAAAGTTTGAGCCACTTCTAGTAATTGGACTCTTGGAATAAGGTCCACATTCGCTTCACGTAAACGAAAGCTCAGCAGCAGCGCTGCAACGATTGCGAGCGAATCAAGCGGTATACGCAGGAGGCCGAAAATAATTTCTGACCGCTTCATGGGTCCTCAGTGTACTACAAAGTACATCCGCTATACTGCGCGTTATGGACTATTTAAGACGTTGGTGGCCGCAGATAGTATTGATGATTGCAGGACTCTTCGCCTTCTATGGAGCGCTGTCGCACCCGTTCTTGGCTTGGGACGATGAATTCTTAATTCTGAATAACCCACTGATCAGGAATTTTTCACCACGCATCTTCACCACATATGATCCGGAGCTTTACATACCGGTAACATTGCTCAGCTTTCAGATTAATTACCTGATTGCTGGCTTAAGCCCTGTCTTTTTCCACGCCACCAACCTCGCACTGCATCTTTTGAATGCTGTGCTTGTATTTTTGTTAGCTCAAAAATTATTGGGGAAGAAATGGCCAGCATTTTTCTGTGCGCTGCTCTTTACTGTGCACCCGTTGAACACCGAAGCGGTGGTTTGGGTCAGCGCACGCAAGGAACTTCTCTCTGCAACCTTTCTCCTCGGCGCTCTTTTGTTGTATTTCCATGATCGATGGAAGAGGAGCGTCGTTAGCGCAGCACTCGCGATGATGTCGAAGGTCACTGCTACCGTAATCCCCATCATCTTGCTCGCTTACCATGGTT
>CAZXUD010000021.1:0-11724 GCA_964643805.1 uncultured Candidatus Peribacteria bacterium
TCATTCCTGCTGCCGCTTTTGCTGCGGCGGAAACGCGGTGGGATTTACGGAGCCAAGCCGCGTTAAGCGGCTGGAGCGGAAAAGGCGTAACAGTCGATATGACGACCGCTGGTATGCGACTGCGTGCTCAAGCAGGTGGTCACGTACTACGAGACACCGCCGGAACAAATATTGATGTGATAGAAATTACGTATTTGGCTCCAGCGCCGATCTCCACCTTTTTATTGTGGGCAGAAGATGACGCCGCGAATGGCGCCTACGTCCAGTTCCCGGTTGATTTTGAAACAGCGATTGATAAACCCAACACCATCACTCTGCAATTTGCCGCTATCAAACAATGGAACGCAAAAACACCAGACTTAGGAATTTTATTTCCTGAGGGGGGAGAACTATTCCTGCAAGAAATTGTCTTGAAGGACTACAACATCTTCAACAGTCTTGTGCCTGCCTTCAAAAGTTTTTGGACCATGGATTATTTGCGGCCTCACACCGTGAATTTTCTCTATGGCCCGCTCCTGGCATTTACGGATGCGGGCCAACAGCAGATCTACAACACACTGCCTGCACGGGGCATGTCCGCAAATGTTCTGATGTATGGAATCATCGTCCTTGGCTTCTTGGTGTTGGTAGGACTGCGTTGGTTACGGAAGATTGATGGCCGCAAAGTGGTCCTGGGCACTGCCGCCGTTGTTGGAGTTTTATGGCTTGTGCATGATCTTCGTATGACCACAGAGTTTGGTGTCTACGTATCACGAGACCTCCATGGTTATTGGCTCCAAGAACCGGGCAATCGCGAATACCGTGAACACGGTGGCTTTTATGATTTTATGACGCAGGTAACCCCGATGCTAAAAAAATATGATCGCTACGCTTTTGTTTCTCCTAATCAACACTTCCGTAAAGCGCGTATTGGTTACACCACGTATCCAACGTTAGTAATGGATGCAACGACAGTGAATGAAGCACCAGCCTGGGTGATTGATAACACTCCCAGTTTCACTGTTGAGGGCGGACGCCTCTTACGCGATGGCCACGTTGTTGCGAGCGGTGGAACTATCACACTGCAATACGATGAAGATTCATTCCTGTACGAAACAACACCATGATTATTCTCGGCTTCCTCATCGGCGTACTCCTTGTCACCATCACGGGCTGGCTGAGTCTCCGTCATGTGGAAGGTCTCACTCCGCTGCTTCAACCACTCGAGCGTTGGGTGATGGGCTTTGCTCTCGGTGGTACCGTCGCCAGTTTTGCTTTCTTTTTAATGCAATTTACGAACCTTGGCGTCTCTCGTTTGAGTTGGCTCATCACGTTTGCAGTGTTGATAGGACTCATGAGCCTTGGGTTGAAGATCAGAAAATTGCCATGGCGTATTGCGGCTCCAAATCTAGCTCCTTCTACGATAATTAGCGGCTGGAAGACGGTACTGATTATTTTGAGTTTAGCCCTTATGGTAGCCAAATTACTCTTACTCTCTGGATTGGTTTTCAGCGAACTCCCCTTCCACGATGACGTGGTGAAGAACTGGAACATGCGCGCCAAGACATTCTTCTATCAACAGGAATACAGCCTCACCATGGAACAGGAGGCTGGGGTGATACTGGAGAATGGCGTGAACTCCTACCCACCGACAGTGCCGTTTATCAAAACTATTTCAGCAACTATCAGTGGCGACTGGAGTGATGGTGCTGCAAATACCTGGCACATGCTTTGGTACATGAGTGCGCTGGTCTTATTCTACTTTGCGCTGCGCCGTTCACTCTCTGTCTTTTGGAGTGTGTTGGGAACATACGCACTTTCCAGCATCGCCTTCTTCGCCATCCATGGCACGGTGGCATACGCGGAAGTGCTCGTTGCACTCCACGCCTTCGTTGCCGTCTTCAGTTTAGTCAGTGCTCAGCAAGACACAGAGCGACGCAACACGTGGTTGCGTCTCGGTGTGTTTGCGGCAGCACTTCTCACCTTCACGAAGAATGAAGGTTTAATTTTGTATCTCCCTGCATTTGGAGTTGTGTACGGACTCACCCTGCTTCGTTTGGGTGCACTCGGAAGACTCACGAGATCAGAAGCTCTCCGCAATGTTGTCACCGCTGGATTGATGGTTGCAGCCGTGGTTGTTCCCTGGCTGGTGTTCAAATGGTCGCATGACCTCACCTTTGGGAATGCCAAAGCGGTCACTGGTATTTCCTTCTCCTTTAATGCTGAGGTGTTACGTGCCATGTGGCAGAGCACCTTCCTCCAAGGTAATTGGAATCTCCTCTTCCCTCTCCTCCTCTTAATAATTGCAATCCGTTGGCGACAGGCGCTGGGCAGTAACCTGATGGTTCTGACCCTCTTCATTGCTCTCATGTGGTTCTTACAAGGCGGCATCTTTGCGTTCACGAGCATTGCGAACGAAGCCTTAAATCAAACCGGTTACAACCGTGGGGTGGTGCAGTGGACTCCGTTAGCAGTTGCGTTGATGACCATGTTGTTGCAAAAACTCATCAGTGAAAATTCAGCAGGGGACGACCGCCTTTCCTAATCCCGAAGCCATCGGTATCCTTTCCGTATGCCTCAGTACGTTGCGGTCGTCGGAAACCACCCGCAGTTAAGTATTGCTGAACTTGCAGCACTTCTGCCCGACTTCAAGGTCCTCAAATTGGAAGGCAAGCAAGCCGTCTTGTTTGAAACAAGTGCGCAGCTCGATGGCTCTTTCATCGATATTTTAGGGGGCTCGCTTTTTTTAGCGCAGCAATTGAGCGACAAGCCAGTGGTTTTGAAGGATGTTCCAGCGCTGTTAAGTGCAGAGCTCGCCACCGCGAAACGAAAGAAGGCGACGTTCAGTTTACGCTGCTACGGATTAGATTCACGAGACATTCGTGAGTTGTACCGCGCCTGCAAAATGAAGTTAAAAAAAGAGGGGAGGCCGAGTCGCTATGTAGGGTCCGATAAACACCCTGCTCAAGCGGTGGTGTTGCACCAACAAGGACTGCTGGGCGACAAGATGGGGTGTGAACTCACCATTATTTCTGATGAGAAAGGTGATATTTGGGTTGGTCGTACCATCGGGGCGCAGAATGTGGATGCGTACACGAAACGTGATATTGAAAAACCTGTCCGTGATACCACGGTTGGTTTGTTACCACCCAAACTCGCACAGATGTTGTTGAACTTAGGCGTGTGGGCAAGCGAACAAGTACAACCAGCGAAGAAAGGGGAAGCAAAGAAATGGAAGTTACCGGTCCTTACCGTGCTAGACCCTTTCTGTGGTACGGGTGTTATTCCTTTGGAATGCTTAGTGCGCGGTTGGTCCGTCTTAGCATCTGATGTTTCATTGAAAGCGGTGAATGGAACCACCAAAAATATTGAATGGATCCGCAAAGAAATGAAGATCCTCAAGAAAGATGCCGACAGTGAAGTTTGGAAACAAGATGCCACCAAACCATTTCAACTAAAGGAGAAACCAAATTTCATTGCCACGGAAACAACACTCGGACCATCACTGTCTGATCGTCCGAATTTAAAAGATGTCAGCAAGTGGCGAACACAATTGGAATCACTCGAAGCGGATTTCTTAAAGAACATCAGCCAGTCCTTACCGGGTGTTCCCGTGGTCTGTATTTGGCCGGTTTGGTATCACTCCAAAGGGAAAACGAACTTAGAGAAAGTATGGCTGCAATTGCACGAATATGGCTTCAAGGCGGCCTTGCCAGCGGGCACCCCTAGTGATTCTACGGGTCGAACTTCCCTGCTGTATCGCCGCCCAGACCAGAACGTTGGCCGCGAGATTTTTGTGCTTTTGCCGACCACCTAACGCATGCGATCTCTTACCAGTCGCCAGTGGTTGGTCATCGCTTTCTGCTGCTGGCACATGTTAGGAGTCATGGCATATAGCATGCCCGCCCAAGGTGAACGCAATGTGATGAATGCAACCCACGCTATTTTGGTCAGTGTCGATGCTTGCAATGAAGATGCTACGTTCCAATGGTTTTTTCAAAAGTATGGCTTCTGCTCCAGTGCAGATGTTGCGTACGAACCTAAGCAATGGATAACGGGAACACTCCGACAACTGACTCGTCCGTACATCATGATTACGAGCCAGTGGCAACAGTGGAACATGTTCGCACCCGATCCGTTGCGTCGCGTGAGCGGCTTAGAATTTGAAGTCCAACGAGCAGGCGAGTGGCAGCCGTACCTTTTGTTGAACGCGGATACGATTCAATGGTGGCGTCGCGCGCACTTCTTAAAAATTGCTCGTCGTATGACGGAAGAAGATCGCAATGAACCACTGAGTGCCCGGCTGACACAACTCACCTGCACCAATTTTCAACTGCCGCCAGGTACACCGGTTCGCGTGAAAGAAAATTATTACGTCATTCCCTACGACAAAATTATTATGTCCACTGAGTGGTGGAACACCTGGGCACCAGAACAATTTGACCGTGTGCTAGCGACTACCAACTGCCCAAGCGTATGAAAAAAAATACTGCTCCCAGCGGCGGCTTCTTCTTTAAGAGCATCAGCGCTACCGGCTTTGGCGCCATGCGCATCGCCTGGGGCGCGATTGTTTTAGTATCGATGTTATTGCGCTGGCCAGACGTTAAATTCCTCTACAGCAACGCTGGTTTAATCCCCTATGAACTAGGCTATTTGGTCTTCCGGACGGATTACCGCGTCACCCTCCTGAATGTCATCACCTCGCCACATGCGGTATTTGTTCTCTATTTGATACTCTTGCTCTTTCTGGTGGGTACCATCGTCGGTTACAAGACCCGCCTGAGCACGATTGTAGCCGGCCTCCTGCTGTTCTCGTTCCATGAATGCAATTTACTGCCACTCGGTGGTGGCGACACGGTGCTGCGTAATATTGGGTTCCTGTTGATGGTGTCTCCTGGCATCCAAGCCATTTCGCTCGATCGTTTGAAATTGCGATGGAAGCAGTGGCGAAAGAACAAAGTTCTTCTGCCAGCGTTAACCATGCCCGTGTGGCCGTACCGTTTAGTGTTGTGGCAGTTAGCGTGGATTTATATTTCCACCAGTTGGGAAAAAATGCTCGGCACTATGTGGTGGGAAGGCACAGCTGTTATTACTGCATTCCATCACGCGCACTTCCAACGCTTCCCTGATGCGTTGTTAAACTTGCTCGCACCGATGTCAGGATTGATGGGGTATTCAGTTTTGATATTTGAAGCCGCTTGGATACTTCTCTTAATCCCCGCCTCTGCTTGGAAAAAAATCCACATCGATTACCACGCCATTAAGCGTTGGTTAATAGTGGCGGGTATAGCTTTCCATGGCGGCATTTATGTGACGATGGTGGTGGGCTCATTTACCCCCGCCATGTTCGCCTTCTACCTCGGCTTACTCCGCGACGAAGACTTTGCAGCCATGAAGCGCTGGTGGAACAAGAAGTGGAAAGGAAAGATTGCCGTCCTCTACGACGGCAACTGTGGCCACTGCGTGCCCACCATGTTCTTCCTCATTCAATGTGACTGGCTAACGCGACTGAACCCTGTGAATTACCATGAAGTCGCAGCGCGCAAAAAAGCCGCTCCGAAACTCGCCTTCAAAGAACTCGATCGTTCGGTGCACATTGTTCTGCCGAATAAGAAAGTGGTAAAAGGCTTCGACGCCTTCCGCAAACTCACCTTCCATCTGCCACCATTGTGGCCGTTGGTTCCGATTCTCTACTTGCCTCTCGCTGCGCCCATTGGACGGAGAGTCTATGCGCGCATCGCGGAAAGTAGGAAGAACTGTAACCACGAGAACTGTAAGATTTGAAGCGTGTATACTGATCTTCATGAATAAACACCTTCTCTTCTTCAGCGTTGTTACACTCGGCATGACCCTTTCGGGATGTAACCAAATTTCGGTTCCTGGTGGACCACAGGCTTGCACGCAGGAAGCAAAACTATGTCCTGACGGCAGCTACGTGGGACGCACTGGTCCTAACTGTGAGTTCGCACCTTGTCCTGGTATATAAGCATTAAGATTTAAAAGAGCCCGCACGTGCGGGCTCTTTTAGTACGTCTATTTGACTCAGTGGTTTACCACCACCATCCCCAACCCCACGGCCACTTATTGAAGAACTTTGGCTTCTTCTCGCAGTTCACAATGGTGCCCGTACCTTGGTCTTGGTCACAATCGTCTTTACCATCGCCTCCATCCAGTGCATCACTGCCTTTACCTCCACCTACCGAGTCGTTGCCATCTTCACCGAACAGCGTGTCATCGCCGTTATCACCATTAACGGTGTCGTTGCCATCGCCACCGCGCAGATTGTCGTTACCCCCGTCACCGTACACGGTGTCGTTGCCATCGCCTCCATCTGCCCAGTCATTACCCTTCCCCGCCTCAACGTAGTCATTGCCATCGCCTAAACAAATTGTGTCATCACCAGCGCGAGCACGAACCTCATCTTTGCGGTCCGTACCAACGATGACATCATTTCCATTCGTTCCTCTCAGCTCTCCACGGTAACGGTCACCATCGTCAGGTCCGCCAACGATCTTCTTATTCTTTACGTAAATCGTAGCGGTCAGCCCATTACAAGTTGGTGCATCACTAGGACTGCTGCTGGAAGAAGAGCTTGAAGAGGATGAAGACGTGCTGCTGGAACTGGAAGATTCACTAGATGAGGAATCTGAAGAACTGCTAGAACTAGAGGAACTACTTGAAGAACTTGAGGAAGAACTTGAAGAGGAAGAGCTGCTAGAGCTGGAAATTGAACTAGAAGAAGAAGTTTCGGAAGATGAACTTGAGGAACTGGAAGTCGAACTGCTGCTTGAACTGGAAGTACTTCCATCAGATGCAGTTATTGAGAAATTATCAAATATAAAGCCATTACCAGCATTTGCTGGATGCGAATCACCTCTCACTTGAAGAATAAGAGTTTTTATTAAACGTGGACTCTGTTCAGCATTTGCCTCAGGATCAAACCGGTAATAATCTTCCCAGGAGGTACCTGTCACTTCTAGAACACCATCAATGTACACTTTGACAACATCGTTAGAGGGTCCATCGATAGTATCGATTTCAAATTTGATTGTATGAGGACCACGACTGATTGTTGCAATATCCGTCAAATTAAATGTAGCAGTTGTACCTAGTACTGGAGGGTTAACCGTTACATCAGAAAATATCACGTGTATACCGTCATCCATGTCATCAAATCGTACAAAACTCATACGAGAGCCGTCTCCACGATCTGGGGAAATGGAAGCGTGCATTCCTGGCTGTTCAGTTTGCAGCGTAGAAGCAATATCAAATTGCGCCTCAAAATGTGAGAAACGCGTTCCTTCACTGAATCCTCCTGTCGTTGCTGCTGTCTCACCGACAGAGTTCGTCATCGGCTTCGCAAAAATCCAGTCACCGAAAGATCCGCTCGCCACCTCATCTGACAGACGCAGTGTCTGGCAACCGAATGTGGGGAATGAGTAGTTATTTTCAACAATCGCTTGATCGTAATTTGGATTCACAGGAATTCCCTGTCCTCCCCAACCATCCTGGCCACTTATATCCCCTAAGGCAAATGTTTCGAAACTGCCGCCATTGCAGGACTCTGCCGCTAGCGCATTCGAATCAAAGAACGGAGCCGTGAGAACCGACCCAAATAAAATGTTAAAGAGAAACATCGCCGCAGCGAAAAGCGCAATACTCACCGCAGAGAATGCGGAGGGTTTCGGCAAAGTAGCTGCCAAACTCCGAGAAAGAGGATGACGAGTCATAATATTGGGGGGAAGTGATGGATCCTACTAGGACGTAGCTAAGGCGCAATTTTTACACAATTACATGTCAAATGACATTGACGATAGCGGCCGTCCCGCTCGGCGTAGGAATTTTTTGACCGAACTATTTTTTAATTTTGTGAAGTAGTCACATGAAGAAACCATTTTCTTTTGTGCATCTCTGCCGCTGTAAAAAATTTACTAATGCGCATAGTGTACTATCATGAAGTTGAACAAAGAGGACTAGTTTTCTACACATAAACCCAACAGGTAACTCTCCCCTAAGTGTGGCAAGTTGAATCCACCTCGAAACGAAAGAAAGGGTCGGGTGCATTCGTCATATATAAACCTATAGATAAAGGATTCAATTACCTATTTTATGAAGATATCCCTTCTTATCCCCTGCCGAAACGAAGAAACGGCCATACGGAACTCCGTCATGTCTTGGCTGGCTCAAAGCAGGCCTGCAGATGAAATAATTGTGGTCGATGACGCCAGTACAGACAATACGCCGCACATACTGGCAGAATTTGGCGATAAGATAACAGTGGTTCGAACGCCCGTTAATTTAGGCAACAAGAGTTACGCTCAGGAATTTGGCTTACGACACATCACGGGGGATGTTTTTATTTCGACCGATGGGGATACCTTGCTCCACAAAGATTTTATTAAGAACATCGAAAAGGATTTTAAAGACCCTAAAGTTGCCGCCGTAGGAGGTTACGTAAAGAGTCTTAAGTACAATTGGCTCACGCGTCACCGTGCCTTTGAGTACGCCATTGGGCAAAACTTTCATAAGCTGGCGCAAAGTTATCTAGATTGTTTGTACGTCATTCCCGGCGCAGCGGGTGCGTTCCGCACCAACATTTTTAGAACGTATCTATCGTTCGACCACGACACCATCGCTGAAGATCTTGATTTTACCTACAAGCTCCACCGGCTTGGGTTCCGTTTAATTTACGATCGTGATGCGATTGTGTACACCCAAGACCCGGCCACGTTGAAGTCATACATTAACCAAATGCGCCGTTGGTACGGCGGCGGTTGGCAGAACCTTATTAAGAACTACGACATTGTCGCTATTCCTCCACCGGCACTCATGCTTTCGCTGATGTACGCGGAAGGGTTTGCTTTTGCTGTCTTGCTGTTGATTATGCCTTTCTTGAATCTTTTCTTCTCGCTTCTCTTTATTAGTGCTTACTGCGTCGTAGCATTTTTCCTCAGTTTCCTAGCTGCACTTAAAGAGAAACGCGCTGACTTAATGCTTACACCATTGCCTCAATTATTCTTGCTCTACTTGAATGCGTACCTCTTCTTAGAACGATTTGTGCAGGAAGTAGTGCTCCAAAAGCGAAATCTCATTTGGTTTACTCCCGAACGCACCTCCATCACATGAATCCATTCGTTCAACTAATCGGCCCGTCCTTTATTGTGCACGTATGCGTGTTGCTGATTGGTCGACACTTTACTGCTATTCGTAGCTACATTCCTTTTGACCGATCCCAACGGGCAGTGATGAGGATTTTCTCCTTCTTCATTATTTTCGTCGTTGCCTGGATGGTCAGCTTTATTGCCATGGTCATCGTAGCCATGGGATTGATGGATCAATATTCCAACTACGCTCTCATTAAACACTTCTTCACCGATGCACCGGATGAAGTAACAACAACCGCCAAAACCACCTGGTTCCACTGGAAGTTCCTGTATGCGTTCCTGCCAATTATTTTGGCAGCGGTCGGTGCAGAAATTCACCAAATGAGCCTTCAGAACTGGCGGTTTTTTCGCAAAGACGTACCACCGGTGGTCCACCTCCAAGCCCATTAACTCCTTCTTAACCCCTTTTATCATGCGTACCAGATTCATTCAGCGCTTCCTTGCAACCGCCATCATGGCGGCCATGGTTGGCGTTACTGCGTTCTCCCACGTCGAAGTTGCCGACGCGAGAATTGCGACCTATGTAAAGGTCACTTCTAAGACCAGCAACCGCACTACTTCCAAGGTTACTGTCGCTCAAAACGACACCTACAGTTCCCTACTGAGGAATTATGGTGGTCGTACGGGCAACTACAATCAGTTGCCATCGAACATACAGGATATTATTAAAGAAATTTTAGAGAGACTGAAGAAAGGCCGCGGCGGTGGCGGAGGCAGCAACTCTTCGTCCAGCAGCACGTCGAGTCGCTCTTCGTCTTCCAGCAGCACGAGCCGTTCCTCGACGAGTTCTTCATCATCCTCATCGTCAAATCCTTCGAGCAGCTCTTCGTCTTCGACTTCTCGTTCTTCTACGAGCAGCAGCTCACCATCGAGCTCGAGTTCTAGCTCTTCCTCCACATCGAGCAGCACGAGCAGCTCTTCGTCTTCGACTTCCCGCTCTTCCACAAGCAGCTCATCAAGCAGCAGTTCTCCATCCAGCTCTAGCTCTTCTTCTACATCGAGCAGCACGAGCAGCTCTTCGTCTTCGACGAGTTCGAGTTCGTCATCCACGAGCAGCTCTTCTTCGTCATCAAGCACTTCTAGTTCCAGCAGCTCTTCTTCAACGTCGAGTGCTCAGAACTTGATTCCGAACGGACAGCTAGAGAATGAAGCCGGCGATGGCACACCAACCAGTTGGCACACCGGTAACTGGGGAGCCAACTCCGCTTCGTTTACCTACCCATCTGAAGGTGTTGAAGGAAAAGGCGCCATGGTCAACATGACGGCCTACACTGACGGTGACGGCAAGTGGTACTTTGATGACGTTGCCGTGACTCCAGGAACTACCTACAACTTCTCCGATTATTACAAGAGCACCGGACCTTCCCTCGTGGTGGTTCGCTACACCGATGGTGCTGGTGCCTTCACATATGTCCAAATTGGCGCCCCAGCTATTACGTCTCAGTGGCAACAGTTCTCGGGTAACTTTACGCCTCCAGCAGGCACTGTTTCTGTCACTGTCTTCCACTTGCTCAATGGCATTGGAACGCTGTGGGTCGATAAATTCTCTCTGACTCCAGGCGCAGGTACAACGCCTGACCCTGCTGCTTTCGACAAAGGCTACGTCTCCCTTACCTTCGATGATGGTTGGAATTCTCAATACCTCAATGCCCGTTCAAAACTTAATACCGCTGGTCTAAAAGCCACCTTCTACATCATTTCTCAAGAAATGTTCAATGCTGAACAAACGAACAACACTGATCCCAACGAGTACGTAAACGTCGCCCAAGTTCAGCAATTGCAAGCTGATGGCCATGAAATCAGTGCTCACACTCGCACGCACGCTTCGCTCATTTCTTTGTCACCTCAACAATTGATTAGTGAAGTGCAAGGTTCGCGTACTGACCTGCAGTCCGTGGGTATTCAGCCTTCCGATACGTTTGCTTACCCATATGGTGATTACAGCACCAGTGTGATACAAGCAGTGAAGAATGCCGGCTACGTTGGCGCTCGCAGCGTTGAAGGCGGCTTTAACACGAAAACAAGTGACAAGTTCGTCTTGAAGACACTCAGCGCAGAAATCGGTACTCCATTGCAAGAAATTAAAAATGCAATTGATGCTGCCGCTGCCAATAAGGTCTGGCTAACACTCATGTTCCACAACGTGGACAACACGGGTAGCCAGTACAGCACTACACCAGAATCGTTGCAGCAAATTATCGACTACATTAAGCAGAAAAATATTGCTGTCATCACCGTGCACGAAGGAGTGCAAAAGATGCAGTAATCGTTCCCAGAAATCCCTACACAAAAGCCTTCCTGAACGCATGCAGGAGGGCTTTTGTTGAATCAGATGAGTCTAAAATTCTCAGAGAGATTGTTGAATTGAAGCAGAATTTTAAGGATAATAATGACCTCATATGCCTGCAACTTTTGAATCCCTTCGGCTCAGTAACGAAAAGAAAATTGAGCGTGCCAAGTTGTTGCCCACCACAACGGACAAGTTACGAGAGAAACAAAAAAATAAAATGGATGCTGTTCTTACAGAGCGTGCAGACTTAGAAGATCTTGCGAGTGCCCAAGATCAACGGACTGCCTATGG
>CAZXUD010000022.1:0-11674 GCA_964643805.1 uncultured Candidatus Peribacteria bacterium
CAGCTGGTTCGGGCATTGATGGTTCTTGAATAGGTTCTGCCTGAGGTTCTACAGCTGCAATTGGTTCCGGTGCAGTAACAACTTCTTGCTGAAGCTCGGCTTCAGATACACCAGGTTGTGTTTCTGGTGCCGGCATTTGAATGTTTGGAATCGCAGGCGTTTCATAGGCCTCTTCCGGCATTGGTGGTGTCACTTGGTTTTGACCCGTGGCTTCAGCTTGTTCTAACCCAGCTTTCAGCCAGTCCGGTGTTTCCGTTGGTTCTGGTGTTGGTGGAGTAACAACAATTTCTTCTTGAGGTTCCAACGTAGCTTCGACCACGTCTGGTTCCTCCTCAGAAATCTTCATTGGTGGAGCAACATCCATGTTGTCAGTCTGACTCGTAGGAATTGTAAATTTGCTTTCAGCTTTATCGAGCACGCTGGCAAAACTGCCGCGGCGGCGAATCAAACCAATGACAAACATGAGACCGTAACCAACAACCACCGAGATGAAGGCGACCACTAACAATTTTAGTGAGAGCTCTAGTAAAGAGCGTTCATTGCCATTGGCAGGGGCACCGCCTGTGTCACCGCCGGTAGTTGGTTCTGGTTCAGGCTCGGGCTCGGGAATTACTGGTATGCCCGTTACTTCTACCGTGCCTTCAAACTGTTCGACGATTTGGTTGGTCGTGAGGTCACGTACTTGGACGCGCACGTTGTACGCGCCATCACGAGCGTAGGAATGCACTGGTGTATCTAGCAAGCTCTGTAAGCCATCACCGAAGTTCCACTGCAAGAGCAGAGGGTTTGATGCGTATGGTTTGCCACTGACATTTAAAGCGAAGCGCACACGATTGTTATCTAAAACAGTAATGCCGATGGCTCCGCTACCAGAAGTTGGCGGCAGAGGAAGCGGGCCCGATGAGCTAGAATCGGTGGCTCCGTTAGGAACAAGCTGCAACTGAATAGTTGCACTAGTTGCGTCTTGGGCAGCAATAATAATTGTCCGGGTTGTCGTAACTGTTGGAATCCACAAAAAGAGTGGCGTGCGACGCGTGCTGAAGAACGAGTCTGCTGCATTCTGATCGTTTGTAGCGATGCCATCACCATTGGTATCCACCGATGCATCAAGATCGAGCAGTAGTTCACTACTGAGATTCTGATTCGGTGTCAGAGTGACAAAGTCTTGGCCACTGACCAAGAGCATGCGACCGGAACTATCGGCAATCGGATCAGAGGAAGTGAGGAGCGAATTGCCGCTACCAACTGCTGGCACATTTGAATCTTCCATCACCGTAATTGAAAGCATCTTACGAGCACTGCGTGAACCATCGATGCTGATAATTTCACCACTCAATGTGTAGAGCCCGGCTCGTACTAAACGTGTGCGGAAAATGTCGTCACGTCCTGCTTGTAAGAAATTACCATCTTTGGTCAATGTCCAACTGACGGTGGCGTCCGCTTGGTCTTTCACTGCGAGGACTTCAAAAACGTACCCGAGCGGCAGCGTCATGCTTTGAGTTACCGCAGGTTGCTGCGCAAGCACCGTCGGAATAGTGAAGAGGGTGAGTGCAGTGCCAATGCTGGCGAGTAGTTTCTTCATGATTATTCAATGCCGCCGGTACCAGCACTAATGACAAACGCCACGAAGGCGCTGGCAATTAAGATGACGAGGAAACCGACGAACGTATACAAAATGACTTTGATAGCAACTTGTCGTGAGTTATCGGAAGCGCCGCCGACTACTAAGTAAATGCCGGCAATCACAATGACTACCAAGGCAATTAATCCTAAGTACGAGAGGACGGATTGAAGAATGTCGATAACCGTACCACGCAGGTCAGATGACCCGCCGGTATTTACTCCTTCAGCCAGTGGTAAACCATCGCGGACGTCACCGCCATGGAAGACTTGTGCACTCACACGGAGAGGTACGAAAGCAGCCGTCGTTAGTAACGACAGAAAGCGTCGAAAGCCAAGAACTGGGGCTACAAAAGTGCGAATGAGAATGGAGTTAGTTTTCTTAAGTATTATAGCACTTTTGGCCTTTTTTGGCCAACCTAGTTCGTCAGGCTTGAAGCAATGGCGACAATTGCCGAAGAGACGAAAATTACCAAGAGGCCAATAATGGCGTAAACCACCATATTTCTGGCTTTGGTACGCCATTCTTCCTCTTCGCCGCGCACGACCAAAATGATGCCGGCAATGATAATAACCACCACGGCTACGAGCGCCATGAAGGACAGGACGCCAAAGAGAATATCAATGACCACTTGTCGTGGGTTGCCGTCGGTATTTACACGAAAATCACGAGCAGCCTGCATACCTTGGCCTACACCACCACCGTCGTAAATTTGTTGAATGGTAAATGGATTCCCCCAGGTCTCTGGCGGGAAGACACGTCCGGCATCGGGGTGTTGTTGGGCAGCCACCGGAAGCGCTACCAGGGTAAAGGCGAAAAGGCAGGCTGTAAGAAACCGACGCATACCGGCATTCTCCCACGGCAGCTCCAGTGGTGCAAACCGCAGTGTCTCGCTACCATTGCGCACATGAGCGCTCGTTCTTCAGAAATTCTTAAAAAAGCACCGGTGTCGACGGTGTTAATTACTAATTTAGTAAACATTCGATACCTCACCGGTCTGCAACTAAGTGCAGGTGTTGTTCTCCTTACAAAAAAAGCGATCACCTTGTTTGTGGACGGACGCTACACCGAAAAAGCCAAGCAAGAGGCGGCGAAAGGCGTGGTTGTAAAATCAATCGATGCATTTCCCGCAGCACTCGCAAAAGCACGACGTTGTGGTTTTGAAGATGAAGATGTAACGGTTGCTCGTTTAAATCGCTGGAAGAAGGCTTACAAGAATACAAAATTTGTACAGGTTTCTGGCCTTATAGAAGGGCTCCGTCGTCAGAAGACGACTCAGGAATTACGGGCATTTAAACGGGCACAAAAGATTACACATGTGCTGATGAAAAAAGTTCCCAGCTTTTTGAAACCCGGTGTCACAGAACTCCAAGTCGCATGGCAGTTGCAAACATTAGCAAACAAGTTAGGTGCAGAAGGTATGTCTTTCGAACCAATTGTTGCGTTTGGTCCGAACAGCAGTCGACCACATCACCGCGGAAGTAATCGAAAATTGCGGAAGCGAGACATCGTCCAAATAGACACAGGCGTTCGTTTCGGTGGCTATTGCGCCGACCAAAGTCAGATGTTCTTCCTCGGTAAACCAACGGCTGCTCATCTCCGTGTACTAAAAGCAGTCAGCGAGGCGAAGACCGCAGCTACCGCTGCGGTGAAAGCGGGTGCAAAGGCGAGTGAGATAGATGCAATCTCACGGAAAGTTCTCAAAAAATATGGTTACGCAAAATATTTCATCCATGCTCTTGGGCATGGTGTGGGTATAGAAATTCATGAAGCACCCACTCTTTCTACGAAGAGTAAAGATGTCCTCCTGAAAGGGGATATCGTCACCATAGAACCTGGGGTCTATTTCCCTGGTAAGTTTGGTATACGTCTGGAGGACGAAGTGATTGTAAAATAAGAATCTGTCCTCCTACCACAAATATTTTTTCATATTTCGAACGAGCTTTACGATTGATACTCCGAACGAAACGCCTTGTTTTTCAAGAGCTGAAGTTTTGTGACCCTGGAGTAACCATTCCATTTTTCCTTCTAATGGAATTATTCCATTAGATATCTGAATATTTTCTACATCCCAGTACGATATCAAATTTCCAAATAGAGATCGTACGGTAATCATTAAACCATCGATAATTTGATTATTACTCATATTTGGAACTCTTGGAAAACGCTCAGCTAACATTAATTTTCCACCTTCATCCATGAGCGAAGTCATGAGTGCATATGTTGATTTACGGAGATTTTCAGAAGACTGTTCTGTACGTTTCTTCTTCTCTTCATCAGTAAATTCATTTACCAGTGCATAAGGCTTTTCATAGATGAGTGAGCCTGGGCCTGGAAATGTAAAGCTTCCGGAAGTGATTTTTCTGTCGCTTAAAATTTCTCGAATAACGGTAGCTGAACGAACATCGTCTCCAATGAGGTTTACAACGTTCGGGCGTAGAAGAGCCTGTTTATCAAATTGTTCGTGATAAACGAACGAACGAGAAATTTTTATACCCTCAGGAGTTTGTTCAGCGTTCGGTATCCTCGCACAAGCGACAAGGATGGGGACTTGTTTTTCATTAAGAATCATAGCACTTGCTCTTAATAATTCTAAGTTAGCTTCTATACCGTAGAATCGTTGTGGGTTCTTTTCCTTAAGTGATTTTGCATGCAATTGAGATAATAAAATGCCTAGCCCCGAACCTACATCTAGATGAGTGCCATTTTCTTGTAGATCGACGTGTGACGCCAAAAGCTCATAAATACCAAGCCGATTCCAGCCAGTGGTCTCAGCTGCCCATTCTGTAGCGTATGATTGATCGAGAGAATCAATCAGCTTTTCCGCCGCAAATTCATTATTTGACACAATTTGAATATACATTATAAACATACTAAGTCAACCAGCAAAGCTTGTTTTCAGCACCATTAAGGTGGGTAGATCGTTTCGTGAAAATCTGCTAGAATGATTGGATTTGCCAAAACTCAAACACACCAACCGATTACTGGCGGCCTTAGCGATTATTGCACTGGCGACACCAGTCGTTGGTCTCGTGCAACCATCCGCCGAACCGTACGAACAAGAGTTCGTTATCACGGCGTATTACTCCCCAGAGCCAGACCAGTGTTGCTATGTAAAAGGGAGTTACGAAGCTGATAAAATTCTCAATGGACAAGGCATCGCGGGAGCAGACGGTACACCGGTGTATCCCGGCATGATTGCCGCTCCACCTTCGTACGCCTTTGGTACAACTGTTGTGCTCCCAGGATTAGGCACGTTTGCTGTTCATGATCGTGGTGGCGCTATTCAAGAATGGGATGACGCACACCGTCTCGATATTTGGATGGGTACGGGTGAAGCCGGTCTCGCTCGTGCGTTAGATTTTGGTATTCAAAGAGTCCGTGGCACGGTGTACCCCCTTGGTTCATCTATGCCACAGGAATCATTTAACATAGATGCAATTGCTGCACCAAGTGGCAAGTTGACGCAGTACATCGTGAATCAAAGCTTAATGGCTATTCATCCGGTAAAAAATGAAACCGGGTACAGCGTTACAATGTTGCAGAATGCATTGCGAGATGCTGGTTACTTTACGCGCGCATCGTCCGGTTACTTTGGTGATGAGACAGAGCAAGCACTCGCTGCCTTTATTACAGATTTCAGTATTGGAGAACCAACGAATCAATTAACAGAGAAAACTGCGGCGTATCTCACGGCGGCAATTCGTCGTAAGGGCGTCGCTCTTCCCATAGAAGGATTTGTAGACGCAACTAGTTCTGAGCAATCCATTATGAATGCGAAACGATTACTGCGCTTTATTGGTTTCTACTCTGGTCGCACCGATGGTGAATACACGCCAGCATTATCTGACGCTATTCTCCGTTTCCAACAGATCAAAGGACTCGTTGGTACGGCGCAAGACCCAGGTGCCGGTCGCATTGGTCCAATGACGAAACAAGAATTAGAAAAAGTTTGGAACAAACGTTTAGTGGCACAACGGTCACAGCGGTATTTGGCATACCTTCGCGTGGAAAGAACACTTACACAACGTGGTGACTTAGTCGCTGAATATTTAGATGAAGGTTCCAATGGTTCTCAGGTGCGTTTACTTCAAGAACAGTTGGCCGCATTAGGGTATTTTCCGTACGACAAGATCAATGGTAATTATGGTCAATTGACCAAAGATTCTGTGCTCAAATATCAAACGGAAAGGGGACTGATTGCGAGTGCTACGGCGCATGGTGCGGGACGGGTTGGCCCGCAGACATTGGTACAATTAAGAAGTGATCAAAACGCTCGTATCTACCAATTAGTGCGATCGCAGGGGTGGGAGGCACTCTAAAAAAAAGAAGTCAATTGTTCTTCGGGTGGTCATCCCTCAAGCTCGTTCGGATGCGACGGTTCGCCCTTGGATTTTGTTTGGTTCTCTTTCCACTCTCTGCACTCGCACAGGAGGGTTTTGTGACGCGTCGCGAGGGCTTCGTGATTCTGTGGGATTCTATCAAGCGACCAGCATTTGAAAGCCGCGAAACACCCTACCAAGATGTGCAGCCCGGCACGGTCGGTTTCTTGCCAATCACCTATGCAAAGTCACGGAACTTGTTGGATGACGATGCAATTTTCCGACCAGAAGATCCATTGTCGGTTGCAGACGCGTTGATGTGGTTATTGCGCACTCGTAATTACGAAGACATTGATGGGCTCACTTGGGAAGCACTGGCTAGCTTGCACGCTAGTTCCCCGTTGAAAGATTTGGTGGATGTCAGCCGGAAATACAACGAGCCTTTTGGGAGCGCACAAGAATTGAGTCAGGTTGCGGATAAATTTGATCATGCATTAGCCACAACGGTGACGGATGCGAGTCTCTACTCCGAAAAATTCCATGGCAAAGGAACTGCTTTCGGCGAAACGTTCGATATGTATGCAATGACTGCGGCACACCGCACATTCCCACATAACACGATGGTGCGCGTGACGAATTTAGAAAATGGGAAGCAGGTGATTGTTCGTGTAAATGATCGCGGACCATTTGTGCATGGTCGCAGTATGGATTTGAGTCTCGGTGCCTTTACAACTATCGCGGAACGTTCGCGTGGTGTTATTAAAGTAAATCTAGAGCGCTTAGGTGATAAAGATTTTGTCGACACCACACCGACGCCAGGGAGTTGCGTGGGTCAGACACCACGCTTCCAACGTCGTCTCACCAAGTCCGTCATTTTTACCAAAGGTATTCCACATGTACTAACCATGGGACAAACACTCACTCTCGGTGCTAATAATCCATTCGTGGTACGCAAAATTACCAGTCCCGATGGAACGGTGCAGCGCTTAGAACAATGGGTACATACCGATGAAGAGCAGTTCACGTTCACCCCTACCCAAACAGGAATTTACCGTTTCTATATTTCTGATGGGTACAAGCGTGGCCGAGAATTCCGCACCGCGGTAGGTACGTGTTCGAACACATAATTTGTACAGTTTTTTCGCCTGACACTAGCGGATAACTTCCGCTACCGTACTTGTTCAGATTCTGGCGTAATCACACAAAAATTATGAGGAGTCGTTTATTCTATGCATGTTTCCTCACGCTTTTAAACAGTGTTTGCCTTCCTTCGTGTACTGGCGCTTCCACTCATTGGGTTTAGCACCGCTGTGGTTGCTTGGTTTGCTGAGAACGAAGTGGTGCGACAGTTGATTGCTTGGGGTAAAGAAGATCCACTAGGAGCAGTCGTCGCGGTATTCAACGTGTATCTGGCCTATTGGCTTTTGAAACGAGCGGTTCGTTTTGGATATGCCATGTTGAAAGCCCCATCGCTCGTACACATGAAAGTAGTGTTACCACGTGCCGATACCAAGGTGGACCAGGAGAAGCGCACGGAAAAAGATTTTAAAGAGAAGGTGGCCATCATGGAGCAGTTGTACCGCGCCTTATGGGAAGTACGCAGTTTGACGGTGTGGCAGATTTTGCACTTCTGGGTATTCCGCTACATCACCATCAGTTTTGAAATGTACGTACACAAAGGACTCATCAGTTTTTACGTAGTCACAGAACCTCGGTTGCAATCCATTGTGGAAAAACAGATCACATCATTTTATTCAGACGCAGAAATCAGTTTAGAAAAGACACCCAATGTGTGGCCGCGTGGCTACAAGCTTGTGACGTATTTCATGGCGTTTCAAAAAAAATACATGTTCCCACTGCGGTTCTACGACAACATGCAAGATGATCCGCTTAATAGCATTGCAAACGTCTTAAGTAAGCTGGAGACAGACGATATTGCGGGCATCCAAATTGTTCTGACGCCAGCTTTTTCAGATAAGTGGGGTCCAAAAGCACAGCGATACGCTAACAATCAATTTAAAGGGAAGAGAACTACGTTCTTCGGAAATATTCCAATCCTCAACTTTTTTGCGCCCGTGTGGCACCAATTTATTTTAGGAGAGAAAGATTACAAGTCTGGCACCAATGCTCCGGGTGCAGACAGTGGCGATAAATTTATCCGCATGATTCAACCCGAGGAAGAGCTCTACAAGCGCATGGGTGAGAAAGGGGGAATGAGTTATTACGCCGCTTCCATTCGTATTTTTGCCGCTAGTAAGACGTGGAAAAAGTCGCTTGAAATAGCCAACAACATTCAGGTGGCGTTCAATGCCTTTAAAGATTCGTATGGTAACTATTTGGTGAACCGACGTCTGTTCGTCCAAATTTTCCCACTCGCTTGGAATGCAGGGTTTATGTACTGGTTATGGAAACCACGTCTAAATGGTTTTGGTCACCGGAAAAATTTATTGGTGGAAAAAGAATTAGCCGGCCTCTTCCACTTCCCAGATAGTCGGTACAACAAAGTGCCGGCCATTGAGTGGATGACGTACAAGGTATTGCCACCACCACCCGATGCTCCAGAGGAGGGAATTTTACTAGGCAACAACGTGCACCGCGGCGTGCTAACGCCAATTCGCTTTATGGCGAAAGACCGAACGCGTCACCACTACATCATCGGAAAATCTGGTACGGGTAAATCTGCCTTTATCAGTTATATGTCGCGCCAAGACATCGCCAATGGCGATGGTGTGTGCATTGTTGACCCACACGGTGACTTAATTGAGGACGCCTTGGCGCACATACCAAAAGAACGCGCGAAGGATGTTATCCTCTTTGACCCCGCAGATACGGAGCGTCCGATGGGTCTCAACTTGCTCGAAGCAAAAACGCCGGAGGAGAAAGATCGAGCATCACTCGACGCGATGGAAATTTTTATCAAACTGTTCGGTAACGAAATCTTCGGTCCGCGTATTCAACACTATTTCCGTAACGGGTGTCTCACGTTGATGGATGACGAAGAAGAGGGCGCAACATTGATCGATGTGCCACGCCTCTTCGTAGATGATGAATTCCAGCGTTACAAAGTGAGCAAATGTAAGAATGCCGTCGTGCGCAGTTTCTGGGAACACGAAATTGCCAAGACCGGCGCTCGTGAGAAAGAAGAAATGATTCCGTACTTCAGCGCAAAGTTCGGTCCGTTCATTACGAACTCGACGATGCGCAATATCATTGGCCAACCCAAGAGCGCTTTTGATATTCGCCAAATTATGGACGAAGGCAAAGTACTGCTGGTGAACTTAAGCAAAGGAAAAATTGGAGACACGAATGCACAGCTGCTTGGTCTCATCTTTGTGAATAAAATCAGCATGGCGTCCTTGAGTCGTGCTGACATGGACCGCGACAAACGCCGCCGGTTCTACCTTTACTGCGATGAATTCCAAAACTTCGTGACCGATGCCTTCGTCACCATTCTCTCCGAGGCACGTAAGTATGAACTGGCGTTGATCATGGCGCACCAATTCATTGGGCAGCTGGTCGGCAAAACATCGTCATACGGAGAATCCAACACGAAGATGCGCGACTCCGTCTTCGGTAACGTGGGTACCATCTCCAGCTTTAAAATCGGTGCAGAAGATGCTGAATACATGGCGAAGGAATACGCACCGGTGCTCAGCGAACAAGATGTCATCGGTATTCCTAACTTCAATTGTTACACCAAGCTCACTATCAATAACGTGCAGTCACGTCCTTTCAGCATGTCGACGATTTGGGACGAAAGCCAACGCAATGACAAGCTGGGTGACCTGGTCAAGGAATACAGTCGCATGAAGTACGGTCGCAAGAGAGTCTTCGTAGATCAAGAAATTGAAGACAGAATCGGCATTGTGCACTGAACCGTCGACAGCCACTTTTGAACCCTGTACCATGAGTGCCCATGGTTTCCTTTAAGCAAGCGCGCGACATGTATCGGCTGCAGAAAGATGCGAAGAAAATGAAGAAAGAGCTGAAGAACATTCACATTGAGGCCGAATCACCCGGCGTCAAAGTGACGGTATCCGCTGAACAAACGGTCGTTGATATTTACATTGCCCCTGAGGTGCAGCGTGAAGCGATTCCTGCATTGCTGACTGATGCTCTAAATCGTGCCTTTAAGAAGGCACAGATAGTTTCTTCAGAAAAGATGCAAGCCGTCATGGGTGACATGGGTTTGCCGACGGAAGAGGGGATGCGTGGTCTTGGTTCTTAAATTTCGATAATGAAACGTCTCATTCCTCTTATCATTATCGTGCTTCTGGGTGTCTCCCCGGTGTATTTCTTAAGTCTTCGAGCTGTGGATGCTCACGATGAGGTGCGCAAAACGGTCAATGTTGAATCCGGTTGGTCGGTGGGGCAAATTGCCGCCATGCTGGAAGAAGAAGGGCTGATCCGTTCTCCGTTCGCTTTCAAGTTGTACACCAAGCTTCATGGCTTACAGAATGACCTCCAGGCGGGTCAGTTCGTGTTGAAGCCGTCTATGAGTACATCTGAAGTGATCGATGTGATGCGTACCGGAGAAGCAGAGGAATTGATCATCACTATCCCCGAAGGCTACACCGTGAAGGACATAGATGCCCTGATGGTAGAAAAAGGTCTATCGCAACCAGGCGACATCACCCGCTGCGCACAGGAATGCGACTTCAGTGAATTCGCTTTCCTTAGTAGCTCAGGAGAGTTAGCCAAGAGAGGAGGCAAAGTGGAGGGTTACTTGTATCCCGATACGTACTTTGTTTTGGTGCAAGGCTTCACCCCAGAAAGTTTTCTGAAGCGACTGCTTGGAACATTTGAATCAAAGGTCGTGCAGGACCTGGCGACCGATTTGAAAGCATCGAGCCGTTCATTGGAAGACATTGTTACAATGGCTTCATTGATTGAAGAAGAAGCCGCTCACGATGATGAGCGCGCAACCATTGCTGGAATTCTGTGGAAACGCTTCGATGGCGGTATGGGCTTAGGCGTAGATGCAACAGTTCGTTACATTGTCGATAAACAGTCGGATGCAATTACCACGGCAGATTTAGATATTGATAATGCGTACAACACTCGAAAATTTCGTGGTCTTCCACCAGGTCCAATAGCAAATCCTGGTATTCGGAGTATTCAGGCTGCGTTGAAACCAGAGGCATCGGCCTATTTGTTCTATTTACATGACCCAAAAGGGCAAATTCACTACGCGGAGACCAACGATCAACATAACGAAAATAGAGCCAAATATCTTTAGATAATGGCTTATTTTAGGGCTAATCTGGTAATTGAAAGAATACTAGTTTTATTGTATAATATAGATAAACATGAAACATCTCCTCCGGTTCACAGTCTTCGCTAGTTGCTTTAGTTGGTGCGCGTTTGTGCATCGCTACAAGCACGTCATGCGGTCCATCTAAATTTATGGAAGCTCATATGCATCGTCTCAAAATCGGCGTGATGGGTTCGGCCTCTGGACCACAGATAGAAAATCAACATGCCCGCGATATGGCGACTGAACTCGGTCGATTAATTGGTAAGCGTGGTTATATATTTATTAATGGCGCCTGCCCTGGTCTTCCGAACGATGCTTTAATTGGTGCAAAAGAGGAAGGAGCATTATGCATTGGTATTTCACCGGCCTTCTCGCTCCATGAACACGTTGAGGAATACCGCTCGCCCCATGGCCACGACATGATGATTTTTACGGGTCAGGGTTTTATGGAGCGCGACATCCTCAATATTCGTT
>CAZXUD010000023.1:0-9093 GCA_964643805.1 uncultured Candidatus Peribacteria bacterium
CTTTGATATAATTATTGATAATAGTAAGAGAATTAATTTTATGATATAATTTTTGACCTGACAATCGCCTACAATTGTCAAAATTACATCGGAGAGACCGCGCACAGCTTCAATTTAGTCCGACACATTCTTAAAACGCACCAGTCGCGACATAACCAGTAAGCGTAAGGGTGAATGAGCGACGTGATTTAAATGACCCTCAGCACGCGGCAACGCGTTTTCTATAACGACTGCTTCTGGCAACGAATAATGCTCACGATAGATGTCGTATTGGAACTGAGTGGAGAAAATAATGGCATCGAATTGCTGGAGCAACCATTTCATAACGCGCCTCCACACCGATGGCGATGCATACCATGTTCGTAAATCTTTTCGGCCACCGCGATCGGTGTAGCGCTCCCAGAAAAAGTCTCCACCCAGGCGCAATACACGTTTGGGTTTTGTAAATTTCGATAACCACAGTGGCACGCCGCAACTAACGCTGGAGAGTACGTAGATAATGTCCGCATCGGCCGCTTGGCGCTTTAAGGCTTGCGCAAAGCGCCACCAGCGCAGGAGCGGACCACCACTTTGAGAGACGAAGGTGATGTTATTGTCTGATGATTGAGCGCCATAGGTGAGAATATTTACCACTGCTCCTCCCACTTGGAGTCGTTCAGCTAGTTCCCGTGCATACGTCGCGGGACCACCAATCGCTGGCGGATAAATGCCCGTGGCAATCACGATTTTGAGAGACGTCATTTAAGAGGTGTACTTCTGACGATACCAATCGATCGTGCGTTGTAGGCCTTCTTCAAACGATACTGCTGGCTTCCAACCAAGCTTGTGCATGGCTGATGCATCCAGCGCATAGCGCCAGTCGTGCCCGAGGCGATCTTTTACAAAGGAGAGTTGAGAGTGAGGTTTCCCGAGGGCATCTAAAATTTTTGTAGCAACATCAATGTTTTGCTGTTCATTATCAGCGCCGATGTTGAAGAAGTGTCCTTCTTCAAATGCCCAATCGGTTGCGAGGACCATTTCTATGGCATCGCAGTGATCTGTGACATATAACCAATCCCGTTTATTTTTTCCTTCTGCATAAATAGGAATTGGTTGGTCTTTGAGAGCGTTGCGAATGACGGTTGGCATAAATTTTTCATCGGCTTGATGAGGTCCATAGTTATTCGTGCAACGTGTGACAGCAATTTTTAATGTGAAAGTGCGTATTGCTGCCATCAGCAACATTTCTGCTGCTGCCTTACTCGCTGCATATGGTGAGCTCGGAAAGAGTGGATCTCCCACCGTGCGTGGTGCATCCTCATCATCAATGTCGCCATAGACTTCATCCGTCGAAACGTGAAGCAGCCGTACCTTTGGGTGAGCTTTACACACTTCAATCAGTGCTTGTACACCAATCACATTCGTGTGCAGAAAAGGTGCCGCATCAGCAATACTATTGTCGACGTGCGACTCAGCGGCAAAGTTAATGATGGTATCTATGGCATGCTCCTCAACTAACGTTGTGACCAGTGCCTGATCTGCAATATCACCCTCTACAAACGTAATGTCTTTTTGCACAGGGTCAAGAAAAGATTGATCCGCAGCGTAGGTCAGCTTATCTAAAACAATCAGTTTGTCCTTTGGGTGGTTAGCCACGTGCCGAAGCACGAAGTGAGACCCTATAAAGCCGGCGGCTCCAGTAACAAGGAGGTTCATCGGGGGAAATGGTACCAGTAAATGTGGTTTCGACGCTGAAAAGAAACGGGTAGGATTAATCTTGCCTGTATTATATTAATGTAATACTATTAATAACTTGTCAAATATCTCATGAAAGGTGTTCTCATTTGCGGCGGTACTGGCTCTCGTTTACGTCCTCTAACGGAGGTTACAAACAAGAGTTTGCTTCCTGTGTACGATAAACCACTCCTCCTCTACCCTCTCCAAACGTTGTTGGATGCCGGTATTCGAGACATTGTGGTGATTTCTGGCATGGAACATGTGGACCAAATGGCCAGCTTCCTTGGGAGTGGCAAACGCTTTGATTGTAACTTCTCGTACCGAGTCCAAGACGAGCCAAGAGGGATTGCTCATGCCTTGGGCACGGCTGAATCTTTCGTGGATGGCGATAGTGTCTGTGCACTGTTGGGCGATAACATTTACTTTGATGATATTTCAGAAACGATTAAAAATTTCCGCGAAGGTGCACACGTCTTTGTAAAAGAAGTGTCGGACCCAGAACGTTTTGGTGTGGTGGAATTAGAAGGAACGAAAGTTATTTCTGTTGAAGAAAAACCGACCAATCCAAAGAGTAATTTTGCGCAGACTGGTTGCTACTTGTACGACAGTCATTGCTTCGAAGTAATTCACAACTTAAAACCCTCTCCCCGTGGCGAATTAGAAATTACCGACGTCACCAAGTGGTACATTGAACAAGGAACGTTACAAGCAACCATTCTAAAAGATGAATGGATTGATGCCGGTACCTTCGAAAGTTTGTTTGAAGCCGCTGCTATGGTGCGGGAAAGAAAGCTAAGCACCATTAAGAGTGCTACAAAGAAAACAACGACTGCATCGTTCTAGTCGGACGGTTACATCGGACGAGCCAACAACGTCTCGTATACGGAAGCGTATTTTTTAGCGATGTGCGCCCAATCGTATTGTTGCGCATTGCGTCGGCCAGCTTCGGCTAAGCGTTGTCGGAATGAATCGTCAGCCAGAAGCAGATCAATTGCTTTAGCAGCTGCCATAGGGTCATCGACGGGGACAAGTAAGCCCGTTGCACCGTCATCAATAATATCGGGGATTCCACCAATGCGCGTACCGATAACTGCACAACCTGCTGCTTGGGCTTCTACAAAGACGTTGCCGAATGCTTCACTGCGAGAGAGTCCGCAGAAGATGCTAGCTTCTGCAAAATCCTCGTACACATCGGGGACACGCTTGAATCCAACGAATGTTACTTTGCTGCTGACACCTAGTGCCTTCGCCTTTTTTTCTAAGGCACTTCGCAAGGAACCCGCGCCAACAATTTTAAGGTGAGCATCATGCGTAATTTGTTCCATGGCTGCGAGCAACGTATCGATGCCTTTCATTTTTTCTAGACGGCCAACAAATATTAAGCGGCCTGGAACTTTGTCTTTCAAGGGAACATCGCTCAATCGTAAACCATTCGGGATCAACGTTGCATCAGCGCGGTTGAACTTAGCGGAGCGCTCAATAAGAGCACGGCTTATGCCCGTAACAACTGTTGCGCGCTGATGCATGAGCCTTAACAACAGTGATGTATTGGTACTCTGGCACGTTAAGATGGTGCGAACACGGGGCATGAAGGAGCAAAGGACCAGCGCCATACCCGCGAAAGATTCTAAGACTGCATGAACAATGCGTGGCCGTAAGGATCGCACTACAAAAGGTGCGACGATTGGGTAGAGCCATTTATCGATGCCAAAGCCGAACCCCACGCGTGTCACTGGTACATATCCAAATAACACATCGTGCCGTGGTAAGTCGCGACGCATACGAGCAGTCACGATGTGAATGTCGTATTGCTCGCTTAATTCACGGGCTACTTCTTCCGCACATGCTTCTGCGCCGCTTCGCATCGGCGTTGCGAATGTTGAGAGAATGACTACTCTCGGTTTTGTTTCGGCTAACTCTTGGAAGAGTTGTTGATACTGTGTACCGATTTTGTCCCAACTGAATTGTTCTTCTATCCGCTTCCGCGCAGCCGCGCCGAGCATGCGGCGCTTGGCTGCGTCCTCCAGCAGGCGACGCAAATGCGCTTGCAGCGCTGCGCGGTCGCCAGCGGGGTATAAGAAACCAGAAACACCATTTTGAATCAGGAATTTGTTGCCTCCGACTTCCGTAGCCACACAGGCGCAGCCGCTCACCATTGCTTCCATTAACGCGTTGCTCAGTCCTTCGCTATGGCTCGGCAATACAAAGATGTCGGTGGCCTGGAGTACTTCTGGTACATCGTGTCGTAACCCCGTGAACGTTACCTGCTGCTCATATTTTTGCACTAATGGATGATTTTCTTTGTACCAACCCACCACTTGAACATTCATATTCGGGAAAGATTCTTTTAGAGGAATAACGGCTGCCAAGAAATCATCGACCCCTTTTACCGATTCAAGTCGGCCGACATACGTAATAGTGGCTGCACTCCCCGTCCCCTCCTTCCCTTCTCTGCTAACATACTTCGCTGTATCAATGCCCGTTGGAATGACCTGTGTTTTTTTACGAATGCCCAAACGCTTCAATAATGTTTCTGACTGAGGATGAAACAAGACAATGCGTTTTGCACTGAGGAGGACGAGCCAGCCGACTGTCCACGCTCCCACTGTCATGATGATTTTGGGAAGCAATGCACGTGGTTGCCACGTCATGCCGACCAAAGCATCTGTAAGGAGTACAAGACGATGTCCTGTAAGACGGAGAGGGATGGCAGCAAACGAAGTCCAGAAGAGCACTTTATTAATAACGATGTATTCTGGTTGTTCCTGTTTAAGAACACGGCGAACGTAGCGTGTGAATCCTAAAGAAATACCAAAGTTGAATGGATCTGGTAAAAACCAATCTTTGCGACGATGAATGGTGAGTGTTGGTGACACTTCTTCAACACCACTAACAGACCCCATACAAACCACCACGACTCGATACCCCAGCCGTTGCCAAAGCTCGGCCAATTGAACACTACTCACCATCCAGCGGTGCTCCTCTTTCCAGTAGGGGCTAATGAGAACCAGTGTCTTCATGAATGCGCGGGAGGCACAAGGCAAAAGAAAATAGCGGCTTACGAAAGCAAAAGCGAGCTATCAGTCGTTTTCTTGGTCGTCACTCTGAATATTTGCGTCTTTGAGGGCTATTTTTCGCACTAACTTCACAATCCGCTGTTCTAACTTTTCTAACCGAACGATAAGGTAAAAGACGGTGAAGAACAGAATGCCGATCGTCGTAACGAAGATAGCGTTCTCTTGATTCCGAATACCTGTGAGCGTTGTGAGGTACGAAAGAATGTTTGGGTACAACGCAATGGAAGCGACGAATCCCCAGAACACCGTCCAGAGCATTGCTTCCCACACGGTCTTGTTATGCCGAAGTACCAAGTTCCACGCATACGTAATCGCAAACAGCGATACGAGTGGCGTCAGGAATTGGTAAGGGGTCAAATTCATAGGATGTGGTCAGCAGTGTACCAGCCTTTTGGCACGGAACAATTAACGCATGAAGGTTCGTAAAAGTATTTTTAAGGCTGTTTTAACACCGTTCGCATACGATTGCCCTTTGGCGAGTGTGTATTCGGAATAGAGTACTTTGGTCGGCACATGGGCAACCCGCCAACGGTGTTGCACCGATTCGCGAACAATCTCGGTGCAAAATTCAAACCCGCTCATGCGTAAATCAATTTGCTCAATTGCTTTGGGACCGAATGCTTTAAAGCCACACTGACTATCGGGCACCCACCAACCAGTAACCGCGAAGGTCACAATATTTCCAATGCCGTTGAAGAGTCGACGAATGAGAGGGATGCGATTACGTCTTCCAAAACGATTGGCGAAGACAGCGTCAAATTCTCCGCTCTCCAAAGGTGCAAGCATTGCGGGTAAATCTTTTGGATTGTGCTGTCCATCGGCATCCAAGGTCACAACAACATCAACATCCTCTGCGCGAGCCGCCTGAATGCCCGTCATCGTAGCTGCGCCTGCGCCGCAATTCATTTCGTGGCGAAGAACCTCGGCCCCTGCTTGCGCTGCAACTTCTGCGGTCGCGTCACGGGAACCATCATCCACCACAATTACTTTTGTGACGTATGGTTTAACGGCAGTGACAACGTCTGCAATCCGCTTGGCTTCGTTATATGCCGGAATCACTGCCACCGTTTTCATTGGCAGTAGGGTGCGCGGCCAATGCCGACACGGCAAGCAAAATCACCCACCTTCCTTACTAAAGACGACGTGATCACTGGACCTCGGGCAGGAGCAAGAACACAACGCCGGCATCGGCATCATTCACCACTGGACGCAATCCTAGGGAGGCGTCGTTTCCAAAGTTTACAAAGGCATCAACCTTTTGGTGCAGCGATCCTTGTTGGTCGGTTTCAATGGTGGCCGTGTTGGTATCAAACACAATGCTATTGAACCCAAGTGCTTGGAGTCGTTGGAGAGTTAATGCATGGTTACGCTCTTGATTGAGACAATTGAATACGTCGAGCTGGTGGTCACTGATCGCAATAATTTCTAAGTTGCGTGGCACGAAGTACGGTATGAACGTGCCAATGCGATACACGTATGGCTGTTTCTCTAACGTGTCATGGCGTTCGACAATGATGTCCGCGATTTCATCGTAATGTGGAATGGTGCGCTCCTTCATTGTTTCCGCTGAGGCTTTACCCATGGGGTATTCCAATAAGTTTCGTTGCATTTCGTACTGCCAAAAGCGGTGACCGAAGTTACTGACAAGACTGAGGGCAATGAGTGTGCCAGCCGCAATGCGATTCAATCTGTCTGGTGCTTTAAGGTAGAGCGCTTCTAACCCAATGATTAAGCCAAGGAAGACACCAATGCCATACCAAGGCACTCCATTAGCCAGGAGCATCCATTGGAGAAGAAGGAAGGCGGTTCCTGCCCCCAACCAGCGCAACCAACGACCACTCTTCAACCAGAAGAACGGCAAGAGGAGTAACAATGGGAACAGGAGCAACGCTGGCATCGTCGTTACGTAATAACCCGCGTGGTCAATGTTCATGACGGTGCGCCATGGAAGCGACAAGTAGTGGCTTACCCCTTGGCGAAAACCCCAGTAACGACCCAGCTCCTCTTCTCTTCCGGAAGGAGTACAAGCAGCGTTCGTTGCATCTACCTTTAATTCGGTTGGCAGAGTGAGAACTACTTCTCGTGGATCTGTCGCAACGTGCTGACCCGCGTAATCAACCACGGGTTGCATGTAACTTGGTGAGTTCAGTAAGAACCGAGGCACAATGTTTCCCGCTTCAAAGTTATTATGAATGAGCCATGGGGCACTACAGACCAGGAAACCGATGAGGATAACGGCACCTGCTCGTATTACGGGCACCGCGCGACTGCGCTTTGACCAAAAGGACCAACCCATACCACCCAATGCAATAATGCCAAGAACAACCACAACCACCGTCTCAGAAATATTCATTCCTATACGTTCCAGGACGCTGTTTACATCAAAGGCACCTTGTTTTTCAAAAATGATGAAGGAAGCAGCCACAAATCCGACGAACGCTGGCCACGAGAGTAGGACTCCTAGAGTCGTTGCACCAAGCGCCATGAGCACCATAGCCGCTGTGGCTTTCGTACTGAAAGCGAAGGCGCAGAACGCACCAGAAAGTGCGAGCCACTGCCAGCGCCTATCTGGCTCTTGCTGTTCGGTGTCCGCTGTTGGAAATAAGAAGATGAATAAACAGAAGACGCTCAGTGCTTGTAACGCAAACACCGCGTTGTCTGTTTTCATATCTGCAAATGAAAAATGTCCAACGAGTGGCAGTGTGTAATAAAGCAAAGCAGAAAGAATGCCGGCACCGCTGCCTAAGAATTTTCTGGCAAATGTAAACACAGCGAGCACTGCGAACGGACCGGCTAACCAGTTAATCATCATGGCGGCTGTACTACCGAATGTGCTGTTGTACCCATACAACAAGTACCCCAACGAACTGAAGTACTCCCACTGTAGTAATGGCAAGAGGTGGATGTAGTGACCGTAACTCACCAGCAACTTCGGACGGTTTAAGTAGCTTCCTAAATCATCCCAACCAATTGGGAATGGTCGAACCACAGTGAGGAAGTTGAGAGCGAAATACGCGAGAAGAAGTCCTGCACCTATAACTGTGAAGCTGTACCAACGTTGGTCTACGTGCCACGACGTACGAATAAACGACAAAAGGAAATGCCGTGCATGCCGATACCCTGCCGCGAGTACTATGAAGAGTGCTGCCCAAGCCGCCCATACATTCAAAATACCGAAGACGGATAAGAACCAGAGAGCAGTAATAATCCCACACACGCCCAACCCAAAACTCACCGTGAATTCAGTGAGGAATGATTGAATGCGTAACCGTAGTAAGGTGAGGACACTCCGTCCAAGCGTTAACGCTACAAGCACCAGCATCAACAAGAACACCATCTGTGATACCACTCTCGTGACGAAAAATTTTTGTGCACAGAAACCTCTCAATGAAAATTCACCAATGCCAGGCCGTATGTCACCAACCTTTTTTAGGCAGCCACTGCTCTGTAAACGGTTAAAGTTCTCTTGGAGGATTTGTAATCCTTCTTCACCCACTCCTGTGTACACCTCTGCCGTCGGTTGAATTACGCGTCGGGGAGAAACTAAGCGGCTGCCGTCAATGCTCCATTGAACCGTGGTTAAGACGGTGAACATGAACCACGTCATTACAAAAAACCCTGCGAGCAAATGCCAGGGTCTTAATTGACCACTGACCCGCCATGATTTTTTTCGAAGGAAGTGCTGAACGCCTAACCAAGCGCCATACAGAATGACAATGGTAGAAGCGAACCACGTAATTTCACGAACACGTGTAAGCGTATTGAGCACCGTTGGAATTATGGAAACAACACCCCGGCAGAGAATACTGCTGTCTGTGGATCCACACGCTTCGGCTAAACTGGCCTGAGACTCACTGGAAAGTAAGACCGAACCGTGAACCGGCATGCCAAAGAAATGCACTGTCGTGTAAACGCCCCAGGTAAGGAGCGCTACGAAGAGAGCTACAGAAAGCAGCTGAATGGTGCCTCTTTGCATAGGCCAAAGGGTACCAGAGCGCCCAAAGAAAGGCACTACAATCCTTCAGGAATGGCCAAACGTCTTCTATTATAGAGCTTCTATGACTTTGGATGTTTCCGCCATCCGACGGCAGCTCAGTGGGCTTGAAACAAAAGTGAATGGGCACCCACTCATTTATTTAGACAATGCTGCAACAGCCCAAATGCCCGATGCCGCCTGGGAAGCCATGCGTGCATCTGAGCAAGCCGGCCGTGCGAACGTGCACCGCGGTATGCATGTGTTGGCAGAGCAAGCCACCCAAGCATTTGAAGACGCCCGCAATACCGTCGCCACATTTATTAA
>CAZXUD010000023.1:9103-11528 GCA_964643805.1 uncultured Candidatus Peribacteria bacterium
AAAGATGGCAGCCGAAGTAATTTTTACGAAGGGCTGCACCGAGAGCATTAACATTGTGGCGCGCGGAAGCGATGCTGATTTACAAAAAGGTGACGTCATTCTCCTCACACTGCTTGAGCACCATAGTAACGTGGTGCCGTGGCAGCAGTTGGCAACGCGCACCGGCGCGATTATGAAATGGATTGAGACTGATGATGAAGGAAATTTGAATTTAGATCAGTACAAAAAATATGTAGCGGAGGGGAACGTGAAGATCGTCGCTCTCACGGGTCAGAGCAATGTATTGGGTGTTCGCCCACCACTCAAAGAGATGATCGCTGATGCGCACAAAGCCGGTGCCATCGTCCTCGTCGATGCGGCTCAGCTTGTGGCGCACCATGCGATAGATGTGCAGGATTTAGATTGTGATTTTTTGGCTTTCTCTGGCCATAAAATCTATGGACCAACTGGAATTGGAATCTTCTATGGCAAGCGAGCCCTCTTAGAAAAAATGCCACCGATGCTTGGTGGTGGCTCCATGATTTCTGAAGTGACGAAGGATGGATTTAAGTCCGCTGATATTCCCGCCAAGTTCGAAGCCGGCACGCCCGCCATCACCCAAGCAATTGGCCTGCGTGCCTCGATCGATTGGTTGACGCAGTACACGTGGAAAGAGATTGAAGCGCACGAGCAAACTTTGTTGCGCGCTGCGTTAGAAGGTTTACAAAAAATTGAAGGACTCAAAATTCTTGGACCATTGGAACTGGAAAAAATTTCTGGCTGCGTCAGTTTTGTCATTGATGGCATCCATGCACACGACCTAACAGAGGTGTTAGGGCGGCAAGGCATTTGCCTGCGCGCCGGGCACCACTGTTGTCAGCCACTGCATGATCGTTTCGGCATTACCGCTAGCACACGGCTTTCTGTTGGCATTTACAATACAGTTGAGGAGATACAACAAGCTTGTTCGACCATTGAAGAAGTACAATCATCGTTCCAAAATTCATAATGGATTTATACGCTGAAAATATTCTCGACCACTACCGACATCCTCGTCATAAAGAGACGCTGGAAGGTGCTGACGTTTCTCATGAAGAAATAAATGTGAGCTGTGGTGACAAGGTGACAGTGTCTTTGAAACTAACAGATGGAACAATTGCAGATATCGGCTGGCAAGGTGAAGGTTGTGCCATTAGCCAAGCAGGCATCTCAATACTTACAGATGAACTGATTGGTTTGAGTGTTGATGAAGTCATGAAGATGAAGAAGCAAACTGTCTACGAACTCTTAGGCGTGCCAATCGGCCCGCGGCGCTTTAAATGCGCGCTGCTTTGCCTGCACGCTGTGAAGAATGCGATCCATAAACTAAGAGACGAAGCGCCTCAAAGTTGGCTTGATACAGTGGAAATCGACTAGTTCTTATTTCTGACAATTAGGGCAAAAATGCGTGCCTCGTCCTGCCCATTTTACTTTTTTTATGATTCCCTTTTTGCAGCGCAAACATTGTTGTCCCTGTCGGCCAAACACTTTCAATTTTTGCCGATAACTCCCCTGTTTTCCATTGGCGTCGTTGTAGTACTGAAAAGTGGTACCGCCAGATTTAATCGCATCAGCAATTATTCTCTCGCATGCCTTAAATAATTTTTTCGTTTCTTCTTCTGTTAATTTTTTTACATTCCGTTGTGGTTTCACACCAGCGTCAAAGCAGACTTCATCAACGTAAATATTCCCGAGTCCAGCAATCACAGCTTGATTCAATAACAACGCTTTTAGATTCGTATTCCTTTTCTCAAATATTTTCTTGAAGGCGGCCCAAGTGAATGACGCGGTTCCAGGTTCTATGCCATAACCTTCTATAATGGGCTTCATTTGGTCAGTTTCTACCAATTTAAAGTAACCGAAGAGTCTCAAATCATTGAAGTAAAGCGTAGAGAGATCTGAAAAGCGAATCACTACTCTCGTATGTTTATGAGGATCCTCTGCATGATTTTTACTGAGGCTATGACCACCACCCACTTTCGTATTTTTCCCTTCATACATGAATTGTCCGGTCATTTTTAAATGAACACACAACACGTACTCACTATTATTAAGATCAAATACCAGCAGTTTTCCGTACCGTCGAATACCTGTAATTTTTTTGCCAGTGAGAAACTCTACTAAACGATGATCGGAGCGAACTGTTTTCACATGCCGCACCTCAACCTCTGTAATCCTCTTATCAAGGATATGTGGGAGCAAACTGAGACGAACACTTTCGACTTCTGGCAGTTCAGGCATAGGTACATTCTACGGCACAGCAAGAAAACCGGTGGCAAAAGGTTGTGAGATAAAATTGCAGACATTAGACTCCCGTAGCTTTCTCGCAAGCCGCCCTAGCTCAGGGGTAGAGCACTTCCATGGTAAGGAAGGGGTCTCGGGTTCAATTCCCGAGGGCGGCTCCATT
>CAZXUD010000024.1:0-11254 GCA_964643805.1 uncultured Candidatus Peribacteria bacterium
CAATCGCAATCGAATAACACTCTAGCAAAGAACTATTATATTTGTCCACATCGGTCAAAAGATGTCGCTCGCCAGAAAGAACGCTGAGGATTGCACGACGATTTCTATACGACTGCTGTGCAATTCCAAACAATACTAAAATTGAATGCTCGATTGCTATAAGCAAACAAGCTAGTTGAATTGCAATTTCTGATGCGACGGGCACCTGAAAACGTTTGTCCTCTTGTAATTCTCTAATCCGCTTACGAACAAAGCATGCCCTTCGAATCTGATCATCAATCGAGCCATTCGCTCGTGTGTCTTCTAAAAAATACGCTAACACGTTCTCAATGCCGTTTTGACATTCTTCATAATCTCGCGACCCTGGTGTGTATTTTTCTGCTATCTTTTGCCAGCGTGAAATCTCACGCAGGCCTTCTTCCACATGTCTATGGTTTTGCAGGTCTTCTTGAAGGTAATCATCAACAAAGCGGGGCTCAACTGACATAACTATGGGGATTATGAGAAGGCTACAACGGCGTAAAATCCAGCGCTGTGATCTTTGCCCAAACCTGTTCGATCAGCTTCTTCAATTCAGCTTTATCTTTATCGCCAATAGCAAATACGCGCTCAATAGGGCCATCAATCCCCTCACCCACGAAGTCGAGAATAAAGGCTTCTGGCTTTAGTAATGGCTGTGCCAGTTCCAAGAGGACTGCGTAGAAAGCCAGCTGCCGTATGTACCCATATTCTTCGGACTGCTTCTCTGTCTTCGGCTTACCTGTTTTGTAATCCCGCACGATCACACTGGCAGAGGTCGGTGATTTTATGTCCATGCGATCAATTTTTCCTTTGATGGGAATATCACCCAAGCGTGCTTTGAGTGCGAACTCAACCTTGCTGATAAGTGGGTGTGGTGGCTGTAATTGCTTTTGGAAGTATCGAGGCAATGCTTGTTTGCCAATGTGCTCAATCCGAGCCCGTTCTGCGTCTGTGAGCACGTCACGTTCTTTGGTTTCCAGGTGATTCGTAAATCGCTCTACAAACTCTGCTTCACTTACTTCTGCACCTGTCATTATTTTATTCGCCCAAGAAGCCAGTGCATGGTGCACGGCATTACCGTACGAAAGACGAACGTCTTTCGTTTCGGGGCGCTCGAGCAAATGCACTTCTAAAAACTCTTTCGGATCATTCAAAAATGTATTGAGGGCAGTTGGTGAAAGCGAGAAGTGTTCCAGCTTCTCTCGTAAGAACGCTTCATACTCCTCATCGAACGAACGGACAGGCTCAACTAATAAGGTCGACATGCTACCTGGGTCAGCTACTTCCCTATCCACCTCAGGCAGATCCCCTGCTTCCGCAAAGAACGACGAGGGGGACACAGCTTTTGCGGTGTCACCACTGGTAAGTTCGCGCGGACAGGTAAAGATGAGTTCGCGTTTAGCCCTAGTCATAGCCACATACGCCACACGTCGCTCATCTTGATTCTGTTGGTAGCTTTGCTGGTCCTTGGTCCACTGGAAGAGCAGATCTTCCGGCACAGACAGTGACGGGGGATTCCTTCTTTTGTCCCAATGGCCTTCGCAGAAGTTTGCCATGATCACGGTATGGAACTCCAGCCCCTTACTCTTATGTGCAGTCATCAGCTGAACACCAGCACGCGTGAGGTGTGGAATGTCATAGCGTAAACGAACATCACCAAAGTCAGGATCTTCGTAATATTCCAAGTCATTCATGAAAATCGCGAATGAGAAGTGTGGCTCCTCGGCTGCACGCTCGGAAACGCGATTGAAGAACTCTTGGGCTGCAGCGAATTCCATTATATCTATATCGCCTCGCTGGTAGCCTTTGAACAAGCCGCACTCACGGTAGACCGCTTCCAGCGTTTGGACGACGGTGCGGCTAGGAACTTTTTGGTGGATAGATAACAGCAGATCGCGCACGCGCTCAATATCTTCAATGTGGAGGGTGGGCTCTGTTTCAAGAAGTGTACGAACATCCAACAAGACATCTAGCATTGTTCTTGATTGAGCACGGCGAGCTCGTTGTAGGCGACCGATATCTGCCGGGTGCAAATGAAAACATTCGCACGCTAAGGCATTCGCCAACGCTGCACTAGATTCAGGATGATGAACGGCTTTCAGAATACACACCGCTTGCTCCACCAAAGGCTGAACCAGAAGATCTAGTTTGCCAGAGAGTTGCACTGGAATTGCACGCGCTTTGAATACGTCGTACAGCGGCAATAACTCCGCATTGGTTTGCACGATGACAGAAATCTCTTCTGGTGGTGTACCGGCAGCTAGTCGTTCACTCACCAGGTCTGCTATTAACCAAGGCTCAGACATATCGCTCGCAGGTCGTATCAATGTCGGTTGGGGAGACCCTTTCTCTTTGACAGCGGAGGTGAGGTCTTTGGAGAGCCCTTCAATACGTCCCACGAGTCGCTCGGTGTTATGACTGATGAGAGCACCGGCAGCGTCCAGAATCGGTTGGGTACAACGGTAGCTGGTGGTGAGGGCTATGACCGGCGCCTTTGGAAACCGCTGATGAAACGCCATGATGTTATGAATATTGGCGCCCTGAAAGCGATAAATCGCTTGGTCATCGTCCCCTACCACGAAAACGTTCGCGGCATTGTCACCCGTACGATCTTTCGCGAGTGTGTCGATCAATTGATATTGTGCACCATTTGTATCTTGGAACTCATCAACCAAAATGTATTGGTACCGCTCTTGCAGTGACGCTAAAAGCCAATCTTCACGTTCGAGAGCAGCAATGACCGTAAGAATCATATCTTCATAGTCATACCGCCCCGTGCGCTGGAGCATTGCTTGGTACTCGGCAAAGACCTTAGTGAACTCGTGGAACTTACGCGCCTTCAGAAGGTTCTGTTCATGCGCCTTGGTCTCAGGTCCGCTTTTTTGACTGAGCTCCGATTCGTACTGATCGGCTACGCTCTTTAAAAAAGCAGGATCGGTGGTCCCTTCGCGCTTTAGCTGGCTAATGCGACTTAAGATGTCTTGTGTGCGACTGTGCGGCGATTTCAAGTTTACGAGTGCAAGATCAGGCAGAGATTGATCAATTATTTTGTTCAACTCTCGGTACCGTTCTACATCCGTTATCTGATGAAGGGTCGACCACTGCTCAAATACGGACGGATTCTGGACGATAATATCGTTACAGAAGCCGTGGAGCGTGTTCACCGTGACCCCATAGGCATCTGCCCCAATGGTTTCCCTCAAACGGTTGCGCATGGCAGACGCTCCACTCTTACTAAAGGTAAGACAGAGGATATTCGCCGGTCGGGCATGGGTCGAGCGTAGTATATTTGCAACCCGAAGGGCTAAAACTTGCGTTTTACCCGTACCTGGTCCAGCCAATACGAGAACGGGGCCCTCGATTGTATCGACGGCTTTCTTCTGAGCTGTATTCAACGTGGCATACGCTGCCACAAAAGCACCGTCTCTTTTTGATCGAGGACTGGAGGTAAGACCTAGAGCCGCTGTGGTCGTCATTTTCTTCGTGGGCACGAGCGCATAATACCTGAGGAACACATAAAAAATTTTTGTTTTACAAGACACTCTATTCACCCTGTCAAATCTTTACCAGAATTCATTTGCCGCCAGGATGCAACACCAGCTGAAAATACTGGTGTGCTAGAGTTTTAGCTAACCTACTTCTTCCTTCCCCCCTTTTCCATGAACGATACACTCGGTAAAGTTGCCTGGATCCTCGTCCTCGTCGGTGCCCTTAACTGGGGACTTATCGGACTTGGTTCTTTCCTTGGTTTCGACGGCAACGTCGTGAACATGCTTCTTGGTAGCTGGCCAGTCGTCGAGAACATTGTCTACGTTCTTGTCGGTCTCGCTGCAATCTTGAAGTTGGTGAAGCGTTAATATTGGAAACGTAAAAAGCCGGTAGCAACTGCTACCGGCTTTTTAAGTTGTATTCTTATTTCATCTTCGCCACTTCGTAGGCGCAGTGATCACACTTGAGAACGCCTTTGCCTGCTTTAATGAGGTCCACCAATGAGCCCTTGCGGCACTCTGGACAGAGCTTGCCTTGGGAAAACGCCATCACCGGCGAGAACCCAACACGCTTTGGTGCGCCGCCCTGTTCGCGAATAGAAAGAGAACGAGGATGGTCGCGCATCTTCTGCAAGACCTTAGCTTCAATTTGGCGAATACGTTCGCGAGTAACACCGAACTCTTTGCCGACTTCCTCCAGCGTGTGGCCGATACCGTCTTTGAGGCCGAAACGCATTTCGATGATCTTACGTTCGCGTGGTGTTAAGAATTCCAACATCGCGTGGACGTTCTCTTTTCGCAATTGACGATTGGTAGCCTCAAATGGATTCACCGCATCTTCATCTTCAATGAAGTCACCGAGCTTGCTGTCTTCTTCGGAGCCCACTGGGGCTTCTAACGAAATAATATCTTGGCTGATCTTTTGAATGTGGCGGACTTTCTTCACATCCATCTCCATTTCCACAGATAACTCTTCTACGGTTGGCTCACGACCAAGTTCCTGCACTAAGCGGCGCTGTGTGTGAGTCAACTTGTTAATGGTTTCCACCATGTGGACCGGAATACGGATGGTACGAGCCTGGTCGGCGATAGCGCGTGTAATTGCCTGGCGAATCCACCACGTCGCGTAGGTAGAAAATTTGAACCCACGTTCTGGGTCAAACTTTTCAACCGCGCGGAAGAGGCCAATGTTTCCTTCTTGAATAAGGTCAAGGAAGGAGAGACCACGACCAATGTACTTTTTAGCGATACTCACCACCAAACGCAGGTTGGCTTCTGCCAACTGCTGCTTTGCGCCCGCGTCACCTTTACGAATGCGACGAGCGAGTTCCACCTCCTTACGACCGTCGATCAGTGGGACGCGGCCAATTTCAGAAAGGTACATACGAACGGAGTCGTTACTGATTTCCAACAAATCGACTTCGCGCTCGCGGCGGCGCTTGCCCTTTTCCTCTTCGCTTAATTCTTTATCGTCGGTGACGATACCGGCAGTTGCAATCACATCGAGGCGTTCGTCATCACCGTCCATCTTCTCCACTTTCTCCGTGGATTCATCTGCATCCACCTCTTCGCCAGATTCATCCACTTCAATCTCGTCTTCATCGCTGGAGACGATTTCTGTTAGGTCTTCGGTTGGCTCTGGCAATTCCAAATTCGATTTAGCCTTCTTATCCCAAATAAGTGCGTCTCGTACGTCAATAATTTGAATGCCAAGGTCCACCAACATGGTGTACACGTCATCCAGTAATTCCACGTCCTTTTCCGCATTTGGAACAGCCGCCATAATTTCCTGGTGCGTGACATAGCGTTGCTCACGCCCTTTTTTAATGAGGTGTTTGACCGCGTCAGGAAATTTCTTTAAATCCTCGTCGGTCGGTTGCGCGATGAACTTTCTGGGGTGAGAGGCCACAGGTTTTAAGAGGGGACGGCTTTCGGAGAGGTAGTATAGGAGAAGTCAGAGCAAGTCCAAATGAAAAATAGGCACTTGGGGCAATCCAGAAGCCATTTTCCTCAACATTTTTTGAAATGTTTTTCGAGTGAAGGGCTGACTGACTCAATCTGAGGTCGTTAGAATACCACAAAAAGGGCTTTTCAAGGGATTTATCAGCAACTTTTTAGAAATCTATTTCGCCATTTGCGACAGTTTGATCAACTGCAAATACTGTGTGCGCAACTGCTCTTCTTCGGCTGCACGACCACGTTTATGAGCATCGGCAAGCTTGGCGGACACCTCGCGCTGCTTCAGATAGATGAGATCGTGGTTCGCCAGTTGGCAATTTTTGCGCACTTCCCGCAACGCCATACTGTCCGTCCACTCCCCTAACCCGTGGTGCTCGCAGTACAACAACAAGATGCCGACGCGCTCCCGTTCCGGCTCGGGTAGTGGTAAGGAATCGGGCGTGAGACGATCTGTCGGTGAGGCCTCTTTTAAAGCTTCGTACAACTTGGAGGCGAATCCTTCAGCCGGTTCGATCAACTGGTTTAAGAGGACCCGTGTCGTTGGATATAGAATAAAAAGACCGAGCACTAATTCCACACTGGAAAATTCTGGTTTGGATTGCACGGGAGCTACTTCGGTTGTTGGGCGCATCGGCACTGGCGCTGCCATGAGTGAGTCCATATCTTCTTTGAGTGCCGTCTCCGTTGTACTGAGCAGCGACGCAGTTTCACGAAGGTAATGCTCTCGTTCGGTGGCGGAAGAGAGTGCGGTTAGCAGCGGCATGATGACGCGCAATGCTGCACGCTTGCCTTCCACTCCAGCTAAATCTGTTTGCGATAATCCTTTCAGGACATGATCCAGGTAAGGAACGCCGCCTCGCTCTATGGTTGTTTTGAAACCAGTCGCATCGGCTTGTACTGCATCCGCTGGATCTTTTTGTCCGATAGCTACGACATTGACATGCAGATCTTCCTCGCTACAAATTTTGAAGGCACGTTCTGCCGCCTCTTGTCCGGCACGATCTTGGTCGAGGCAAAGAATGACGGTGTCGCACAGCCGCTTGATGATGCGTGCGTGCTGTTGCGTGAAGGCAGTGCCGCTCACGCCAACCACATTAGTGATGCCGACACGATGACACGCCAAGACATCGAAATAACCCTCCACGGCATAGACCGCCTTGTGTTCTCGCATTGCTTCTTTGGCTTGGTGCAAGCCAAAGAGAATTTGAGATTTATGGTACAGCGGGCTCTCGGCTGAATTGATGTACTTGGCATCATCGTCACCTAGTGTGCGTCCACCAAAGGCTACGATTTGCCCTTGAGCATCGTAGATTGGGAACATGAGACGATGTCGGAAACGATCGTAGATGCGCTCTTCTTTTAAATCTTTTTGAATGCCCAGACCCGCTTTCAAAATTTCACTCTTCGAGAAACCCTCTTTGAGAAGATGTTCGTAGGTAGCCGAAAAAGAATCGGGGGCGACACCCAGCTCAAACTCTTTCCATTGCTCCACTGGAATTCCGCGTTGCTGCAAGTATGCCTGCGCCGCTTTATTCTCTTTCAGATTTTTTACGTACAGAGCAAGAGCGGCTTTCAAGCAAGCACGAAGACGATCCTTCTCATCTTTTTTAACACCTTCAACCATTTGCGCTTCCTGTAATTTCACACCAGTCTTTTCTGCTAAGTCTTTGATCGCCTGTTTAAAATCGACCCCTTCAACTTTCTGATAAAAACTGAAGATGTCACCACCGTTGTTACAGGCGAAACAGTAGGCAATGCCTTTATCTGGTGAGACGACAAAGCTTGGGCGCGTGTCGTTATGAAAAGGACACAAACACACCAGGTTTCGGCCCTTCTTCTGTAATTGGCAATATTGACCAACTAACTGATCAATCGGCAAACGCGCTTTGATTTCCTCAACGGGATCCATGGGAAGAAGATCATAGCAGAGTTTATTTTTTGAAGATCAGCTAGCCTTCATTGCCAGTTTATAAATAGTGTTGTATAAAATAGATATGAACGAGGACGCAACACAGCTAAAAATTGAAGCTTGGGAACTTCAGTCGCGGGAAGTAGCCACACAAAATAAGTTGCTCGCCCTTCAACAAACTCGTCATCAACAATTCGAGTCGGCACTCAATCTACTAAGAAGCGACGCGGATGAGGCTCTCATGGAAAGCCGAAAGCTTCATGCTGACATCGATGTCCTTTTAAAAGACCAAGATTGGGAGACAATGGATGACCTCAATCGTCTTTCGAAAATTGTAGAATTGCAAAGGAAAGTCACTGTAATGCATGAAGGCCTTGCGGAAAGAATTGAACGTTTAGTTCTTCTCACAGGAGTAGAAAACTAGGAAATCTCACTTCGGTGTTGCACCAGCCAACGAGACAACCGGTTCTTCAAAATCCCCTCTTTGGCGAGCGCTAAACCCACATTGAGGTTCTTCCAACGAATGATGATATCGCCGTGAAGTGTTGGATCACACGGTGCATCTTTGCCTGTGAGCAACAGCTGTAATTGTTCGTCATTTACTTCTAACACTTCCTCCGTGGCCATAGATCCTCTTGCGGTCGCTAGCTCGTGTGTTATGCGGAAGCGCGAACCACTTAAGCCCTTGGCATATGGTAGGCCGAGAGAATAATTTTCCAGCGGTAACTCAAAATCTAAAACTCCTCCTGAGCTCAGTAACATTTGATCACCACGTTCCCACAACTGCTCCCCTTCGTGCATAAAACTCGTGCCGTATATTTTCTTCAGAGATTCATCCACCGCCTTCTGTTCTACACGCTTCAACGGTCGCTCTTGAAAATGCAGCGTGGTGAAATGTTCCCTCTCTCTCGTAGCGGCATTTTTTTGCAGCACTGCACAAAAGAATCCTTCGGTGTCATACGTCTGGGGCCAAATGCGAAGAACTGGAAACAGCTCTTCACCGAAGACCGCTTTTTGTACGACGTATGAATCTTGAATTGCCTGTGTTGGATCCCACTCCGTAAAGAGAGTCCGTGGGTCAACCACGGTTAGTTGTTCACTAAATTTGTTCAGGATAAATCGCACCACAGACTCATTTTCTTCAGGTGTCAGGGTGCACGTTGAGTACACAATGCGACCGCCTACTTTTGCCGAATGCACCGCAGCCTCCAATAAGTCGCGCTGCAAACGTTCCATTTTTTCAATGCTCTCATCAGAACTAAAATCGAGCGCGTCAGAATCTTTTCGGGCAGTCCCTTGAGCAGTACACGGTGCATCACAGAGCACACGATCGAACCGACCGTTCATATGTTTCCCAAACCACTGGCCGACTTTTTTTGTCATTTGATAATTCACCACACCACAGCGGTGGAGTGCCGTCTTCAATGTCCACAATCGTTTCTCTTGTACATCGTTCGCGACGACCACTCCCCTGTTCTGCATACGCGCTGCTATCTGTGTCGTCTTACTGCCAGGTGCCGCAGACATATCTAACACCGCTTCGCCTGGTTGAGGATCAAGCAACGCGACTGGCAACATACTCGATGCTTCTTGCATGTAGGTGTGGCCCAATAAATGCAGAAGATCCTTTCCAAGCGCCACGCTCATATCATCACGATCAATAAAGTACCCTTCGGGAGCCCAAGGCACAGGCTGAATCTTCCAGTGCTCTTGCGCCGCCCACGCCTTAAAATCTTCAATGGAAGTTTTAAGCGTGTTGACGCGCAAGCTTTTGCGAAGCGAACGATCACTCGCTGCTTTAAGAGCATTGAGGTCAGTAAATTGGCCGTAACGATCGAAAGGATGAACTGTCATGAAGCCCTACTTAGTGGAATTGACAAGCATTGGGAGTGAGGAAAGAATAGATCTAATTTCCCCAAAATAATATGACACGACAAAGATTTGCAGACACCTACGAAGGATACGAAGATTCGCCACGTTATCAACAAATGACTGTTAAACACATGCCGGACACTCCAACCGAGCCTGAACAGAGGCCTTTGAACAATCTTTTGAGGAAAACGCAGAGGCTTGTGAATATGGCCGGTGCGGATTGTCTTAAAGATTCATTGGGCAAATTAACAGACTCTGAAACTCTCAGAAATTTGGTCGCAAAGGTTCGCTTCCAGGCTGCAAAAGCTGGCGTCTTTGAAGAAGTATCACCGGAATTGGTTCGAGATTCTTCACAATTAGAAAACCTTGTGACGCAGGCTCGTATAGATTCCAGTAATGGAAAAAAGAAGCGGAACTCTGCATTAAGCATGGAGACATTGGCGAGCAAAGCACGTGACGCTCTTGCTTCGCTCAACGCTTCTCCTGAGGCTTCTGCATCATAAGTCTATTGCAGCGATCAGCAACTAGTTCAGCGAATGCATGAACAGACATAGTTAAGTTATCTTTAACAAATTCATCAGCCTCATCAGGAGTTACACGTACTCCAACTTCCATATGAACTTTTTCAACAATTGAAGCAATACCTGCCAACTCTAATGAATCATATTCTCGGAGATATGTTCCTTTTGGGACCTCACGACCATTACCAAATTTTGATCCAATATCAGCAACAATAAATGAACCTTCTATCGGCCTAGGTGCTTTTTGTGCGCTTGCCATGTAAAGCAAACTATACCACTAAAACTAGGGTATGCAAGGGGGGTCAAACCACCAAACTTACAAGCTTTCCCGGTACGTAAATTTCCTTCTTAATAGCCATTCCTGCCAAGTATTTCTGTACATTCTCATTGGCTTTTGCCGCAGAAATTATGTCTTTTGGGTCAGCGTCAGAGGCTACTTCCATCTCTGCCCGAATCTTGCCATTTATCTGCACGACGACCTTAAAAGTCTTCGTGACGAGCATCTTTTCATCGTACGCGGGCCACTCCTGATCGATGACAAAACCCTTCCCACCCAAGCTCTCCCACAGCTCTTCCGCAATATGCGGTGCTAGGGGCGCCAGCATCTTTGTAAATGATTCAGCGGCTGCTTGGGATACACCACCTTGTTCATCTAGTGCGTTGAGAAGTTCCATTAATGCACTGATCGCGGTGTTAAATTGGAGGCGTTCAACGTCCTCACTAACCTTCTTAATAGTTGCATGCAATTTGGCTTGTACAAGGGCTGAATCTTGATCAACTATTTTGTTCGTAATCAGCGTCCAAACCCGTTGGACGAAACGATCAATGCCCTTGATTCCAGTATCACTCCAATCCCCTCCTTCCGTAAACGGACCCATAAACATTAAGTACATACGGAAGGCATCGGAACCATGACGTTCCACAAAGCTATCAGGACTCACCACGTTGCCTTTACTCTTGCTCATCTTGGCGCCTTGGTTTGTAATGACACCTTGATGAACTAATTTTTTGAACGGTTCTTCATGCTTCACAAAGCCAAAATCATGCAATGCCATCATGACAAATCGTGCGTAGATAAGGTGCATGCACGCATGCTCCGCACCGCCGATGTACATGTCGACGGGCATCCATTTATCTTCCATTTTCTTCGGCACCAATTCTTTTTCATTACCTTCGGCCAAGTAGCGAAGATAATAAAAACTAGAACACACGAACGTATCCATCGTATCGACTTCGGGTTTCCAACCTTTGCCGAAAATCTTTTCGGTGCGCTCCAACAGTTCTTTGCTCTGACCAAGTGGCGCAGTGCCCTTTGGTTTAAAGTCCTCAACATCGGATGGGAGTAACCACGGTAAATACTTCTCTGGAATTGGATGTGGCTTTCCTTCCGGATCATAAACAATCGGAATCGGTGAACCCCAGTAGCGTTGGCGAGAGATAGACCAGTCGCGCAGACGGAAGTTGATCACTCCCCTGCCCTGCTT
>CAZXUD010000025.1:0-11181 GCA_964643805.1 uncultured Candidatus Peribacteria bacterium
AATTTCTGCGTACATTCCAACCAACGTTATTTCGATTACGGACGGCCAAATCTTCTTGGAGTCCGATCTCTTCTACAAAGATATTCGTCCAGCAGTCAACGTGGGTACGTCTGTATCTCGCGTGGGTTCGGCTGCTCAGGTGAAAGCGATGAAGAAAGTTGCCGGACGTTTGCGCTTAGAGCTAGCGCAATACCGTGAACTAGCTGTCTTCGCACAGTTCGGTTCCGACTTAGATGCTGCCACCAAGAAACAGCTTGATCGTGGTGCTCGTCTGACCGAAATTTTGAAGCAACCACAGTTCTCTCCGCACTCTGTTTCCGCTCAAGTCATCATGTTGTACTTGGGTATTAACGGTCACTTAGATGACATTCCTGTGGCGGACGTGCGTACGTTCCTCCATGAATTTTTAGAGACCGTAAAGGGAACGGAGGCAGATGTGTACAAAGCTGCTGCTAAAGAAATTACGCCTGAACTGGAAGAGAAATTGAAAGCTGCCATTGCGCGTTTCCGCACCCAAAAGGGGTACGGCAAATAATCCCCCTTTGCTCTTATAGCACGCAGCCTCCGCGATCTTCGGCGCAAAATGAAGGCCATTAAGGCCACTCGCCAAGTCACAAAGGCGATGGAGCTGGTGGCTGCCTCCAAGAGGCGCCGTGCCGTGCAGAACGCACAACAGCTACGTAAGTACGCCAACGCCTCGTGGGAAATTCTGCAATCGGTCAGCGCTTTGAATCCTGACCTACACATTTCTCTTGGCGAGCGTCCTGCCAGCAACATTTTGGTACTGGTCTTTTCATCGGACAGAGGTCTCGCTGGTAATTTAAACGCGAGCCTTTTTAAGGCTGCAGCCAAGTACATAAAAGAAGTGAAACAACTGCCAACCTTCAAGCAGCTCGACTTCGTTGCCATTGGCCGCAAGGCACAACAGTTCTTGTCCCGCAGTGGACAGAATGTGGTGGCTGCATTCCCAGCTATGAGCAACAACCCAACGTTTAAAGATATTCGTCCGATGGTCAAACTAGCAAATGATCAGTTTACGAACCGCACGTACGACCACGTTGTGCTCATTTACACGGACTTCATTTCGACCTTGGTACAGGAGCCTCGTGTAAAGGTGCTGCTCCCCTTCTCCAATTCTGTTCTGAAGGAAATGCTCGCAAGCATTCTGCCCCAAAAACAAGGACGAGCGGAGGATAAGAAGCCCACGAAGGCAAAGCTGCAGTACACGTTCGAACCCTCCGCTGAGGAAGTGGTGCAGTCCATCATTCCCTTGATTACCGAAGTACAGGTCTACCAAGCACTCTTGGAAGCTGTAGCTTCGGAACACTCCGCTCGTATGGTGGCGATGCGTAGCGCGTCGGATAACGCTACGAGCTTGCTGGATGACTTAACACTGACCTACAACCAGACCCGCCAGGCCGCCATTACGGGCGAGCTTGCGGAGTTGTCCGCTAGTAAAGCGGTGGTGGAACAGGCTTAGTCTTGGTGCACTTCGTCTACATGCAGCACTCTGCTTTCGGCGTATCCCCATTCTATTTCACCTTCGAGTTCAACCGAGTCTCCTACCAAGGCTTCTGCTTCTGTTGCGTCTATACCAGTGAGATAGAACCATTCAGTTTCCTCATCACCAAAAGCATTGAGAGGATCGTGGTATGGCTCAGCGAGTACAATGCGGTAATCATAACTTATATCCGCTGCTGGCCTTTCAGCACGCTCAAGGGTGCCCCTGAATACCAATTCCTCACCGTGAACTCCGCCTGGTTCCAAACCGGCCACACTTCCTATTAAGACGATTCCACCGACGAGGAGGATGAGTTGTGAGAAGGACTTTCGAACATTTACTTCTTTATGAAGCTCCGGAATTAAGTCCACACCCGCAATGTAGAGCAAATTACCGGCCGCTAAGGGCAATAAAACACCTTCAATGCCTTCTACGTAGCGCGTTGCAAGCAACACGCCACCGGCACCTACGAACGCGGTAAGGGCAGAGATAAAGTTCCAGAGCAGCGCACGCTGTGCCTTCATGCCGCTGTGAACCAGAATGGCAAAGTCTCCGAATTCCTGTGGTATTTCGTGGAGAAAGACTGCCACCGTGCTCGCAATACCAAGTTCTGGGCTAATGAGAAAGCTGGTAGCAATCAGTACACCATCGAGAATGTTGTGCACCGCATCACCAACTAAGACTAATGGTCCCACAGGATGCACGTGCTCCGCACAATCAAGATCATGACAGTGATGCCAGTGAATTATTTTTTCTACAATGAAGGAAAGAATCATTCCAGCCAGCACTAACGACATGCCTTTTGTAATGGGCCCGTGCTCAATAACTTCTGGTAATAAATGAATGAAAACGTTACCCAGTAAGACGCCTGTGGAGAAGCTCACCAGGTAGAGCATGATCGATTTTACAAATCGTTCACGAAGCGAAAGCAAGCTAACCCCAACAATAGAAACTAAGCTGATGAGAAGGATGCTCAGGAAAATGTAGGTAACCGTATTCATAGGGAAAAGGAAGAAATGTGCGCTCACACTCTAAAAGATTTGGGGGACAGGGCCAAAGAGATCTTCTTTCCATATAGTGGGTGTAGGCCCAAAGATACGTCTCCCCTCCCCGTTCCTTATGATGGGATTTCTTAAGATGCCACTAGAGCTTCTCGTACTTCCAAAGACATGAGGGGTTTGCCCAAAGATTCCTGCATGGGCTTCGGGAATCCCTACGAAGATCATTCCTATACTGAGTAACCCTCCCAACATTGTCTTTTTCATAACCTCTTTATAGAAACTCAGCCCTTCAGGGTCAATGAATCCCTGTTATAGTTTGAACCATGGAAACAGCGTCTCAATCCTGTAAAAGCATACAATTAGTGCAGTCCGATAATGACTTCTGCCCTATCTACAGCGGTTTATTACAGGAAAAGAAACAGAAATTCTTTTGTTCTACGTGTGGAGTCCTCTGTCTAACTTGTTGTGATGGCGGAAATATCTAAAAAACTATAATTTAGTTTTAGCCCTTATTTAAGCCAAAAACTCGTAATACAGAAATAGTATTACACCATAATTACTTTTGGCTGCTAGCTCTTCATGTTGCGAAAACAGCGAGGGGTTCTTATGATGACACGATTTGCAGAGAGCCCTTGGGGAAGACAACAAGTCTTCGGACAGTACCAAGACACTCCCGCAAATCAAAACCAACACAAACAGTCCGGCCGGACACAACACAAACACTTTCCTGCCCCTTCACACCACCGCCTTCACCGCAGAGAGAAGAGTGACCGCGCTCACAAGGCCTCAAAGCAAAACGCTGAGGCCGTGAACAGGTCGAGCACGTTCCACTCAGCCACCCATTGCAACCCCTTGCACACAACTGAGCACTGGACCGTGATCTTTAGGCTTTGTTTGGCAGCCCGACAGGGCACAACAAGTCTGAGCTACGGTTACTCTCCTCTCTGCTCTACAACGTCGTTCCATAGTTTTGAGGTATTACTATGGCATGCACACCCCCACTCTTCATGGGTTCCATCACGTTATGTGGTGCCGCAACCCTGTCACGAAGACTTCGGCAGGTCCCGAGGAGAAACAAGAGACCAAAGTAGGGCACATGAGTTGGGAGTCCCTCCTCCCATCCTCCAATTTGGCTCACGCGCTCACAACGAGCACTGATAGTCCTCACTGGAGAACACAAATACAAAAAGGCCGACTCGTTCGGTCTTTTTGTTTATATAATTGAATTTCACAGAACGAGCGCGTAGATTCAACCCTTATGGAAGAACCACCCGTTTCCATTCTTGTAGAAATACCTTGCTCTATTAAGAAGAAAGATTTAAAGGCGGTTGTTCTGAAGCAAGCCCAAACTATTGCCGCGCAAGCTCGCGTAGCAATTCATAAACCCATTGGCTGGGTACCAGCTTCTAAAGAGGGAGTGCGCTTCGCTGCCATCACGGTTTCCGGTATGGCTCCCGACGAAGTGTATTCGGTCCATCAGGCTATCCAGATTCTCTTTAGCTCTCATGCTTCCGTTCTGGACGAAGACTATGACAATTCCTTATTGGCAGATTGGGAAGACGACGATGACGAAGATCAGCAGTGGCGCAGCTCACTGTGATTCGTGTTTGAGTAACCACTGTTTCCGCCACGCGCCGCCGCGGTAATTGCCGCTGGTGCCGCTCGCTGGAACTATGCGGTGGCACGGTACTATGACGATAAGAGGGTTCCGATTTAGCGCATTTCCGACTGCTCGCGCAGCCCTAGGGTAAGCGATTTCCTCGGCTAGTTGGCTGTACGTGATTTTCTGGCCATAAGGAATGTTCATGGCGGCTTCCCACACTTTCAATTGGAACTCGGTGCCCGAAAGGGCCAAGGGCAAGGAGTGGAACGACTTTTGCTTATCGGAAAAGTAGGCATCCAGTTGTTTGATGCATGCTTGCATGGCTTGCGAGACATTTTTATCCACTGGCACTTTATCATCCGTAAAGTCTACGGAACGAATCCCCCGCTCCGTAGCGGTGATGCTCAGTATTCCAATGGGTGATTTATACCGAGCACGAAGAACTTTTTGCATGGGGAATCAGGATAGCCCAAAAACGGTATGGTGCGTATGGCTGACGTTTCGATGTTATTGTGTAACCTCGATTGGTTCCTCGAGAGCATTTTCTACCATCTCTAACCACGGATTCTCTTTACGAATAATACGTCCTACCTCGCTCGTTGGGTCATCCCACCCCTTCGGCAAGAATGCAATTAGCTGCTGGTACGCATTCAATGCTGCTTCTCGGTCGCCTAGTAATTCGTATGCATGTGCAACCACTCGGTACGCATCTGCAGTGGTAGGCATGCTGCGGAGTGCGCCACTTATGTTCACACGAGCAACACGTGCATCTCCTTCCAGCGCTGCCAGCCAGGCTTTCAGCAGGAAACTGTTATGGTCGTAACCATTCGTGAGACGCTCGAGCGAAGCAATTCCATTGTTCGCGGAGCGTAGAGAACGACGGCGTTGAACTACGTCCTCGGTCTCTTCAGCTGCAAACAGATTTGCTTCCGTAAATTTAATGAGGACTTCTCTATCAGCGGGGAAAGCTGTGACCGCCGCTCGGGTAAATTCTGCTGACTGTTCCGGTGCGTTCAGCAACAGCATGGTTGCAGCGCGATCCAAGTTAATTCGTTGATTGATCCAGAGCATGGCGACCGCTGTGCCTGCAATACAGAGAGCAAGAAGGATGGCGAGGATGGAGCGACGGAACCAGCGTGGTAATTTGAAGGTTTGTTTCCCAGGTTCCATGGCAATAAGCGCACCAGCAATCAACCAGAAGGTTGCTGCTGTGAACAGCGAATCAAAGCCAAATAGGAGGGCTGCGCTGTAGCCTGCAATACCCACGCCAGCCGCGCTGCCGAACCCGGTGCGGTGTTTACGCCAACTAATGACGAGGAGACCAAATATCAGTCCGTAATATGTTATGAGTCCCAATGGTCCAAGCGTTACAAGCAGCTCAAGCGGTTTATTATGAGGACGATCCACCGTCACGCTGAGTGGTTCGACTTGGTTCAATTCCGCAGGCTTGTACTGTGGATGCAAAACACCCATGGCTTCGAGGCCGTATCCAAGCGGCCGATCAGTAATCATGCTGATAGTTTCTTGCCAGATGAGCACGCGGGCTTTCATGGAACGAGCGAAGCCACCTTCCGCGGCGAACCGTTGGCTGAAGGCTAAGCCGCCAGTGATTACCAACAGAATAATAGCCGCGACCATAAATACTTTTGTAGGAGTGGTCCGATGCTTTATGTACGGCACGACTTCATGTCGGTAGACACCAATCATGCCGATAGCAACGACCACCAGTCCTAACAGACCACCACGACTGGCTGTGCTGAGGAGTACCGCAATGTTGAGCGCTAACAGAACACAGCTGACAATTTTTCGTTGCCCCGTGGTTAACAGGGCTCGAATAAGAACGAATGGCAGGGTGAGCACCAAAAAGATCGCTAACGTGTTTGGCTGCCCAATAAAGGAGAAAGTTCTGCCGAGAAAATCATCAACGTTCCAAAAAGGAACGAATGGATCTAAGCCCGACACTTGCAAAAATCCGTACGCCGTAATGATGGCATTGCTGAGCAGAATGGTCCGGATGAGAACTCCCTTGCCGTGTTTTGTGACCATGAATGCGTAACCCGTTAAAAACAGAACTGCATACGCGCCATACGCAATTACCCCCTCAAACCGTGGCGGAGACCCCAAAAAACTAATCACCGGCATAATGGACCAAGCCAACGTGAGGGGGACGAGTGTGAAAAAGGCTAAGGCAATTTGCCCGGGAAGGGTGTGGAACAGACCGGTAATGGCCCCGGCTAACTCCTTGGTCATGAGGAGTATGAGCAAGACCCCCATAACCGAAAGAACCAATAATTTTGGCAGAGCGAAGCCAATAGAGCTTAATGGTAAGATCGAAATAGTGGCTAAAACCCACCCCACAATGAACACCGTTTCCGCAGCGTGTTGCCGATATTGACTTTTATTATCAATCATTTTCTAGTATAATATAGGTGTTCTTCAAGGATAACACACTTCATACCAATATTACTTTATGGCTGATACAAAAACTCCTCGGAAACATAAGAGTGTCGTCGTTGCCCTCAGTGTCTCAGGCGTTGTCCTGAGTCTTGGTGCAACGTTCTTCACGGTGCTCTCGGCTGCACGCAGCGAGAAGCATAACTGGACTGCCTTGCTCCAAAGTCTGCAGGGAACAGACTCCTCGATGCTTGGGAGCGTTTTAAGTTCCAGTAGTGGTGATGCAAAGGTAAAGCCAAACAAGTTATTGGAAATTCGTATTGAGCCAGCCGCCCCACGACCATTGGAAGTGAACCAGAACAAGGCGATTAAGCTGACTGCCTACGGTAAATTTTCCGTTGGTGGCAGTTCGAAATTGAAAGCTAATTGGTACACCAAGAAAGGTACCGACAAAGAAGTGGCGATCAGCGGCTGCCAAATGGTGGAGACGTGTTCTTACAAAGGAAGTATGAGTGGTACCGTCGTTGTTATTGCGAAAGTCGGTTCCGTTCAGAGCAGTGTTGCGATTTCAATTCGCTCCAAGAAGACTTCTTTTATAGATGAAGTCCCAAGTTGGGCGGATGAAGCAGTTCATTCCTTAAGTGAAATTAGTATTATTCAAGGGTATGACGATGGCCGCTTTGGTGCAGCTGACGCGCTCACCCGCGGCCAAATTATAACCATGATTGACCGCTTGCTCACGCATAGTGGTCTTGTGGAAGAGGCAACCGACTGTGCCGCATTGCCTTTAGCACAAGACCATTACGCCTACGGTGCCCTCTGTTTATTTGTGAATCGCGGCTGGGAGACAGTTACGAACTTACAATTAGATAGCATCATCACTCGTGGTGATGCAGCGGCGTATGTAAACCGCGTCTTTGGCTCTAGCTTGCTCAGCGCGCTTGGCCAAAGCCAAGGTGCTCTTCTTGCCAGGGGGCAGATCTTCAGTGATGTTCCCGTCACTCACCCTTTCTTTTTTGATACCGCCGTCACAAGTGTGACGGGTGTGATGGAAGGCAGCGGCGATGGTACGTTCCAAGTCCATCAGGCATTGAATCGGGCAGAGTTTGCCACCGTGCTCCAACGTGTATTGGACGCGGTTGAGGCGTATGCCATAGAAAACGTCTAAAAAAATCACCGGTCAGGTTTCGTTTGTGGCACCTTTTTGTCGTGTTACACTTTTGTCATGACTGACCCCAACACCCTTCGACCATTTCTTGCCACCGCTATTGAAGACACGAATTTTGCTGACCTTGGAGAAAAGTACCAAGGTAAAGTGCGAGACGTATACATGCAACCAGAGCAGAAGCGCCGCATTCTGGTAGCGACAGATCGTCAGTCTGCCTTCGATATCAATTGGTGCACGATTCCTTTAAAGGGGCAGGTGCTAGGGCAAATCAGTGCCTGGTGGTTCGACCGCATTGCCGACATTATGCCAACGCAAGTTATTGCCAGCCCAGACCCGAACGTGATGGTAGTGAAGGATCTACAAATGTTGAAAGTGGAGATTGTTGTGCGTGGCTACCTCACGGGGTCCACAAAAACATCTGCCTGGAAAAACTATGAAGCCGGCAGCCGTAATATTTGTGGCAATCCCCTGCCAGATGGCATGGTGAAGAACCAAAAGTTTGATGCGCCGATTATTACACCAACGACAAAGTCAGACGATGATGAATTAATTACGCCTGATGAAATTGTTGCTCAAGGCTTGGCGAGTGCTGACCTATGGGAAGAAATTACGGAGAAGGCCTTTGCCCTCTTCAGGCGCGGCCAAGAGATAGCGGCTGGCCGTGGTTTAATTTTGGTCGATACCAAATATGAAATGGGCATAGATGAAGATGGCAAACTCAACATTGCTGATGAAGTGCACACGCCAGATTCTTCTCGGTATTGGATTCCTGAAACGTACGAATCGCGCTTAGCCGCAGGACAAGAACCAGAAAGTCTGGATAAAGAATTTTTCAGACTGTGGTTGCGAGACCAAGGGTTTGAGTACGGTGGCAAAAAGCCAGAGATTACAGATGATGTGCGCGTTATGCTGGCTAGTAAATACTTCGACTTGTTTGAGCGTATGACGGGACAGCCCTTCACACTGCCAAAAGACGCAGACGTCTTAAAGCGCATTGAAGAGAACCTGGCACCATTCCGCTTAACGGTCACTGCGTAGATTATTTATCTAAGACGACCCGTAATTGCCAGCCTGAACCGATTTTAAATTTTTCGACGGTACCCGCGTTCACTTCCAGGGCACCGCTAGAAGGTTTTGCGGACTTGTACGATTCACATGGCTCTTCCGTACAAGGCGTCATAGTTGTGTGTGAGACGTACCGCCACTGGTGGTCGAAGAAGATGATGTCGAGTGGAATGAGTGTGTCCTTCATCCAAAATGAGAGCGGTCGTGGTGGCATGAACACAAAAAGCATGCCGGCGTCGTCCTCTAAACTTTCGCGACCCATTAAGCCGATAGCTTGTTCTTCTGGTGTGCGCGCAATTTCCACTGAGAATTCGGCAGGATCACCGCCTGGGCCAAAGAGTGTGGCTGTACCGTTATTTGCCGTCACTTTGTTACCAGAGAGCTGCCCCTGACAAGCGACGAGGGCCACGGTAGCAATAGCGGTGACAGCGATGGTACGAATGCTCATGGTCGGAGAGAAGAAATTGCTGCCTTTCTGTCCGCAGCCTTAAAAATATAACTTCCAGCCACCAAGTTGTCAGCTCCTGCCGCTATACAATCAGGTGCGGTTGTGTTGTCTACACCTCCATCCACTTGAATCATTAAATCAGGGAATTTCTGCCGAGCTTCTTCTACTTTTGTCAGCGCTTCGGCAATAAATTTCTGTCCACCAAAACCTGGGTGCACTGTCATGACAAGGAGCAAATCGACCTCTGGCAGAATATCGAGCACTTCACTCAACGGTGTTTCGGGGTTAATGGCAATGCCCGCGGTCGCGCCCGCATCGCGAATAGTTTTTATGAGTGCTTTGCGCTCGGCGGCATTGGTGACCTCCGCGTGAAACGTAATGTGTTGCACTTTCAAAGCGGCAAATTCACCAATGCGTTCTGCCGGGTTTGAAACCATGAGGTGCACATCAACCGGTAATTTTGTTTCTATCCACTTGAGCACGGGCGCACCAAAACTAAGGTTCGGTACAAAGTGGCCGTCCATCACATCCACTTGAATCCAGTCAGCATACGGTTCCACGGTTGCCACCTCGTCCTGCAAATGTTGAAAATTTGCCGAGAGGATGGAAGGCGTAATGAGAGTTTTTCGTTTCGTCATAGTTATTTGGAAATCTCTAAATCATCAATCCGACGCTGGTGGCGTCCGCCTTCAAATTCTGTGGTGAGGAAAACATCCGTACATTTCTTCGCATCTTTTGGCTTGGTCAGTCGACCGCCCAGACTCATGACATTGGCGTCGTTATGAGCACGGGCCAGCTTGGCTGTTTCTTCGCTGTAGACAACTGCGCAGCGGATGCCGTTTACTTTATTGGCAGCCATCGCTTCCCCGTTGCCACTGCCACCAAAAATAATACCAGGGCAACCTTGCTCTAAGACGACGGCGCAGCCTTTGCGAATAATTTCGGGATAGTCGTCTTCCTCATTTTCTTCAAAGGCACCCGAATCGACGACATCAATCCCCTTTTCAATCAGGTAGGCTTTGATGGCCTCCTTTAATTCGAATCCAGCATGGTCAGAAGCCAAGGCAACGCGGGCGGGGTACTCCATGGGAGATATGGTACGCATGGATGGGTAGCGGGAGCAAATTTGCCTTTGGCGAGCCGCATCTCCATACTTTCCTCCAATGGCACGTAGACCTTTAATTGCGGCGAACTGGAAGATGAACGGCATTCCTGCGGGAGCGCTTGCCCATGATTCGCCGTATCAATCTCATGCAGATGTCGACGTGTGGGTGTTCCCCACATTTTTGGATATTCACGCGTGTGTGGAAGCCAAATTATTTACCGGAGCCCAATGTGGTAATTGGGAAGAAAAAGGCGCGCATACAGGCGACGTGAGCATGGCATTGCTTGCGAAGGCCGGTTGCCGCGCCGTGCTGTGTGGTCATTCCGAACGACGGGAAGCCCATGGTGAAACGAATGAAATAGTCATGGAGCAAGTCATTGCAGCCTTGGAACACAAGCTGCACCCTATTTTGTGCGTTGGCGAAACCGCCAAAGATCGTAAAGCAAAAAAGCACAAGCACGTCGTTGAGGCTCAATTGAAAAATCTGCCAGACGAAGGCGACATCATCATTGCGTACGAACCAGTGTGGGCAATCGGCACGGGTGAAACGGCCACACCAGAGCAAGCTCAAGAGATGCACGAATTCATTCGATCATTACTGCATAAAGACGTACAAGCACAAACCAGAATTCTCTACGGTGGTTCTGTAAAGCCAGAGAACGCCGCTGCGCTCTTCAGCCAAACAGACATTGATGGGGCGCTGGTTGGCGGCGCATCGCTGACGCCGATTGCGTTTAATGCAATCGTTTCCATGGCGAAGGAAAGTGTGGCATAATGTGCCTCTCCTCCCTCCTCGCTTATGGAACTCCTCTGGCTTCTCCTTGGACTTGTCGCTCCGCTTCTTATTCTGATTCTGTCGTTCATTCGCCAAGTGAACCAATACGAACGCGGCGTTG
>CAZXUD010000026.1:0-11178 GCA_964643805.1 uncultured Candidatus Peribacteria bacterium
CGGCGGCAGGTAATGGCGGCACCCTCCTTGGCTATCTGTTCATCCCAGATTTGCAACTCATCATGCCGACTGCTGCCGTCGGCAATATTTCTGAGCAAGCTATTTCGCTGCTTCAGAAGTTTTTGATACTGAGAGAGATGCGTGAGGTACGACGGTGACACCTGGCACAACAATTGATCGAAGAGTTGTCGGCGCTGTTGTGGCGCGCCCGTAAATAACGATAAATCTTGCGGCAAAAAAATAACCGTCGGTAGAGTGCCAACTAAATCACTCACCGAAACTTTCACATCGTTGCGAAAACACGCTTTCTGTTTGCGAGGCTCTGTCTGACTGACAACCTCTAACTGGAACGACGTTCCATCGTCACCGTGAATAGCTCCTTGAACTCTATAAAACTGTTCTCCCCACTGAATCATGTCTTGCTCCTCAGCACCTTCACACGACTTCGTAAGTGATAAAACGCTGATTGCTTCAATAATATTGGTTTTCCCAGCCGCATTCGGTCCTAAAAAAACATGGACGTCATCACTCGCTAAATCAAAGCTGGCCTTTGGGTAATTGCGGAAATGCTCCAGCGTAAGTGTGTTGATGCGCATTATTTCTGGAGTAATTGCTGACCATCATTGATGAGCTGCTTCACAAACTCTAAGTACTCTTTGCGACTCAAGTAAAAGCCAAGCTGCTCTGGGAGAATCCAAACGTGGCCATCAATCTCTTTCCCATCCACTTGAACCTTTTGGTCTGGTTCCAGCTCTGCGAATACGAAATGGATGTTCTGCCCACAGACATTGTCGGGGCGAAAGCGCCGGAAGGACGGTGGAAAATCATATTTGTAGGTCTTCTCACTGGTACCCATCAACTTTGCGCTAATGCCTGCTTCTTCCTTCAGTTCACGTAACGCCGCCACGGGGGCAGTCTCACCGGCTTCTACGCCGCCTTGCGGCAACTGCCAGGCATCATTCTTCCGGGGCTTATGGAGCAGGAGAATCTGGTACAGCGTCGTGCAACCATCGGGCGCACAGACGTCCGTAGGCCTAAAAACCAGTATAGAAGCGCAATCACGGTAACAATCCTGAGACATGACGTAACTATACCAAAGAAAGGGCACCCGTTGCCCAAATCTATCTGGCGATAGTTCTTAGGAAGAGTGCTTCTCTTCCTTCAATTTCATAGCCATGCGCTTCATGCACACAGGGCAGTATTTTTCGACCTTAAAGTCTTTCCAACCCACGCCCTTACTGTTCTGCCGGTGAAGGCGAACGGTACCGACCCGATTCTTCGATTCGGGGCAGGTCATGACGAAAACAGTGCGTTTACCGCGTGGCATACCGGCATAGGATACGGAGATTCATTTCCATTGCAAGGAAAGACCGCCAAATTTAGGCCATGTACCCTTCGGCCTTAGGACCGGCTTGGAGGTAATTAAATACCCCATTAGCAGCAATGGCTGCTTCGCCAGCGGCCGTAGTGAATTGAGCGAAGTGGTTACTGGCACTGGTCACATCCCCCGCTCCAAAGGCTCCTGGGACAGAGGTTGCCATAGCATCGTTCACTTTCAGGTGTTTACGATCGTCCAAGGCACAGCCTAATTGTTCAGCCAGTGCGGTGGCTGGTGTTGCTCCGATTTCTATAAAGACACCATCGACTTTGAGGACGTCGTTTCCTTCAAAAGGTTTATCCAGCTTGATGCCCGTCACCTTCGCATCACCCAACACCTCCAGCACATTCGTCTCTAAGACGAAGGTCACATTGTCCTTCTCTTTTACTTTATCTACCCAGTATGGCTCCGCCCGGAAATCATTCCGTCGGTGGACTAAGTACACACGTCGAGCCACTTGAGCGGCAATCGCTGCGCCTTCCACGGCGCTGTCTCCGCCGCCAAGAACGGCCACATCTTTGCCACGATAGAAAAAAGCATCGCAGGTGGCGCAGTACGTCACCCCTTTGCCTGAGAATTCGTTTTCACCAGGAATTCCAAGATGACGTTTGTTGGAGCCCGTCGCAAAAATAATCGTTTTACCTTCATCTGTATCACCACCTTGGTACGTGAGGCGAAAGCCACCAGCAATTTTTTCAACTTTCTCGACCCGTTTAATTCTATGCGTCACCAGATCTTTAAAACTGAGAGCGTGCTTTTTGAAACGATCCATTAAATCGGGACCTCGAATTTCTATATCGCCAGGCCAGTTGCCAACTTCGGCCGCAGTAATACCCATGCCGCCTTCTTCTTCGCCCACAATCAACGTGGAAAGCTTGTAGCGAGCGGTGTAAACGGCTGCAGTGTAACCGGCACAGCCCACGCCAATAATGAGAACATCGTACATACAGAAAGAGTAATGTGATGAGTTACGTGCGTCAAAAAATTAGAACCAACCGCGCATTTTCATGGCGTCGACAATCCTTTTAATGCCCACCCCAAAGGCTGCTTGTCGGTATGTTAAATTACTACGTCTCGCTTCCCGTCGGACGGCTTTATAGGCTTCCAACATAATAACTTTAAGCTTCTCGTCGACTTGTTCGGCAGTCCACTGCTCCCCGCTTTTCCCCTGCGACCATTCAAAGTAACTGACTGTGACGCCACCAGCGTTCGCTAATACATCAGGAATGACGAGCACATCCATCTTCTTCAGAATTTCATCAGCTTCTGGAGTGATGGGACCATTGGCGAGTTCCAAAATGTACTTCGCTTGTATCTTTGTAGCGTTTTTCTCGGTGATGACATTGTCCAATGCTGCCGGAATGAGAATGTCGCACTCAATCTCGAGCAGTTCCTCATTCGTTAGCACTTTTACATTCGCCATTTTCATGCGATCAACGTCACAAACAGAGCCTTCACAATATTCACCGGTCACCGAACCGGTTTGCTTCTTATATTTATCAATGCGGATAGGATCAACGCCTTCGTGAGAGTAGATACCACCGTGAGAATCGGACACAGCGACAATAGTGTAGCCAGCACGATGCAATTGCTTCGCAATTTCTGCACCGGCATTGCCGAAACCCTGAATCGCGACTGTTAGTTCCGATGGATCGAGCGCTTGGCGCTCCACCATCTCTTCCAGAATGAAAAAAGCGCCACGAGCGGTGGCTGTATCACGTCCTAACGAGCCTCCGTACGACAACGGCTTCCCGGTAATCATCGCTGGGCTATACGTGTGCGTTATTTTTTCATATTCATCACGCATCCACGCCATAATATCTGCATTCGTATTCACATCTGGTGCCGGGCAATCGACATCGGGACCTAAATGCTCAACGAATGCTTTCACGTACGCTCGGGAGATTGCTTCCACTTCTGTTTTTGATAACTCCTTAGGATTCACTTGCACGCCTCCTTTCGCTCCGCCGAAAGGAACGTTCACAACGGCGGTTTTTATCGCCATGAGAGCGGCTAACGCTTTCACTTCTTCTTCATCTGCTTCTGGATGGAAACGAATGCCACCTTTATAGGGTCCACGTGCATTGTTGAACTGCACACGAAAAGCAGAGAACGTTTTCTTCTTTCCATCATCACCGGTAATAGTGATGTCTTTCTTGTGCGTGTGTTGAGGCTTATCAAAGAATTGCTCCGCCTTTTTACCGAGACTCAGGTGTTTTAAAACTTGCTGAAGGGTTATTTGAAAGCGCGAATATGGTGTTGATGCGGCCATGAGGGGCACAGTATACACCTAAAATCATTCGGTGATGAGACTCCCGGGAATTAGCACATCATGTCCATGCCACAAGCTTCACACACGCCATCTAAGACTTGGTGCTGTGCAGCTAATGAGGCTTCCACGGCTTCCTGAGCCTGTTCCTGATTGATAGGAATCTTACGCCAAACGGCGAAGTGCTCTTCTTCATTTAAGTGCTCATCGAAGTATTTGTGCGCATCAACCGTCGTAAGACCGTAGTACAACGAAAGGCCATCCTTCTTGCTCTTCGCAATGGCTGGTAGATCTAATTCCATGGCGTACATAGCAGCCACGCCGCTCTCCAAACTCTTTTCTGCCAGTGTCTCCAGTGTCGAAACCGCTTGTTGCACTTTGGCATGTGGTTGGTAGCTCTCCAATTCCTGTTCACTAACACCAAGGCTACTTGCAAACTGTTTCCACAAACCAATGTGTTCCGTTTCTTCTGCAATGTTCTTCTCTATGTCGTTCACCAAGTCTGAATTCCTTTCGATAGCACGATCACGAACGCGTGAGACGATGCCCGGTACACTTTTTGCAAGGTGGAAGTATTCCTTGGCGTAGATTTTCAGTTCATCCATGGTCAATGTTCCCTTGCTCCACTTCTGTGCGTAGAAATAGTGGGTGAGCAAGCTCTTGGACTGAATGAAACTATCGAAGGAAGTTAGGGAAGACATGAGGTTTGGAGGAAAGGAACAGAAAAATCCTACCAGACTAGTGCAACATCTCAAACATCCAGCCGTACAACCTTCTGGCCCCCTCAACCAGCCGCGGCCCCGGTCTATTCAAGTACGCGTCATCAATGACGCGGACATTGCCGGCCTCTACCGCTCGCAGAGCGGCCCAACCAGGTCTGCCAGTAAGAAGTTTTGGGTCTGACAAGCTTCCCGCGCCACACCAGCTGATGACAATCAGATCAGGATCATGCTTGATAACCTCTTCCAACGTGACTTCGCGGCTTAACTCCCCTGCTTTGATTGGAAACTGGTCGCCGCCTGCAAAGCGAGCGACCTCTGGCACCCAGTTGCCACTTACCATCGGAGGCTGATGCCACTCCTCTATATAGAGCTTCAATCGTTTGGGCATCATCGCGGCTTTTTTCTTCACATCATTGAAGCCTTGCTGCATAGAAAGAATGAGTTGTGCGGCGACCGCTTCTTTTTTAAAGATGATGCCGAGCTCACGAATGCTTTCGTAAACAGCATTGATGGTGCGCGGATCTTGATGGATAACCGTGAACTCTTTTTCTCTCAAGAGATGCGCTAATTTTTCTTGAATGACAGTGCCTGTGAAGACCAGATCAACTTTAAATTCTTTCAGATCATCTAGATTCACCTTCACATGGTCTTTCACGTGTGGAATCTTCTTGGCTTCCTCAGGAAAGTTACTGAACTGGTCCGTACATACAATGTCCGCACTAACCCCCAAAGCAAACAGGATTTCAGTAGCCGCTGGGGAAAGTGAGGCGATGCGCATGGGATGTGTGTATACTACCTTCTATGATGAAAAAACTCGCCCTCCCACTCGCACTCGTTGTCACTCTTATTGCTTGCCAACCAGCAGACAATGGAAATAATCCGGCACTGACGGTAGAACAAACAGCCGAAACCGTTTTAGTAGCATTGAATACCAAAGACATGGCCATGCTTGCTTCGTACGTACATCCTGTCGAAGGCGTGCGCTTATCGCCGTACTCCTATGTGGATCCTATAAACGTTGTACTCATGCCAAACCAATTAGCGTCACAGTTCGCTTCGAACCAAACACGCATCTGGGGCATTCAAGACGGCTCCGGTGAACCCATCAATATGACCTTTAAAAATTACTACGACCGCTATTTATGGGAACATGATTACACCCAAGCACCGGATGTAACATGGGACTCACCACAGCAACGGGGCAACATCATTAATAATATTGCCGACGTGTACCCGGGCTTACGAACTGTGGAATACCACTTCGATGGGTTCGATCCGCAATATGGCGGTATGGATTGGCGTAGTTTGAATTTGGTGTTTGAGGAATACAAAGGCGAATGGAAGCTCGTGGGAATTGTTCATGATGAGTGGACTATTTAATATGAAGATGAGGTTTTCACCATTTGCTCTATTAACGTGTACGTTTGCTATTGCTGCGTGCACCAACTTGCCAGGCACAGACGGATCATCGAGTTCTTCAAGCTCCATGAGTTCCGCTTCTTCAACCGGCTCTGTTCAAGCAGGTGTTTTCACAAGTGAGGAGTATGGATTTAGCGTTCGTTTACCGGCTGACTTTGAACCCATTCACCCAAGCGAAACAGTCCCCGTGTTACGCCAGCACCGTTACATTGAAGACAACGAATATAAGTACAAAGACGAAATGCCTGCTTTAGGAAGTTGGTCTGCGACGAACGTTGGCATCAGCGCGGAGTTTGGCGTTTCCATTGATGTGTTCCCTCTGGATAAATATAGCTACGACGACATTTATCGAGATGAATATTTCTACGATCCCTCTAAAGATGTCTGGCACGCCTACTCCACGAATGCACTATTTGAACCACCGATAGAAACGATTGGCGGTAAAAAGGCCTACCGATTTGCATTCGGTGATGCTGGTTGGTTTGCTTCTACCTACGCCATTCCATTACCAGAAAAGAATGTGATGCTAACGCTTACATTTGGATCTTGTGCTGGTTGTTTCAATGGAGGCGACCTAACCAATGAAGAACCACAGAGCGTCTACGATGCGAGTGCAGCGGAGATAGAAGCGCAAACTGAGGAAACACTCGCGAATGTTTCCTTTCAGTAATTCTGGTGCCGAAGGAGGGAATCGAACCCTCACACCTTGCGGTACACGATTTTGAGTCGTGCGCGTCTACCGTTCCGCCACTTCGGCACTGGGCAAATCTTAGCGTGAACTGCCTGCCATCAAAAGAAATCTTCCGGTAGTATCGTTACTCAATGAAGCCGTACGAATCCTTTGTTTTCCACCGTTATGCGTATCACCCTGGCGAAGGGCGTATTGAGCTGGTGTACAAATTGGATGACGAAATAGAGTTTATTGAGACCCTTATCCTTAAAAATGCGCCCATGCCGAGAGATCCAGAAGCGCTCGATCGAGCGCTCTTTGCCCTTCATCTCGTCGGCGGCATCAGTTATTACAAAACGTTTTGCCCAGCTCAAATTGAAGTAAGGTCTGGCGAACTCACCATCGACCAAGCGGATTTTTGGGACACTGTTTATACAAAGGGTCTGGGAGAATTTTTCTACAAGAACAAAATAGACTTCAAAGGACTGATAAATTTTCCTATTCATGAAGATGCCTTAGCACCATCACTGACATCAAATAAGAGTGGCAGCTCACGCGTACTTGTTCCCATTGGTGGTGGCAAAGATTCTGTCGTAACAATGGAACTATTAAAGAAAGCCGGTGCTGATGTGACTCTGTTCCGCATTGGAAATCATCCGCTCATAGAACAACAGGCAGCAATCGCTGACTTACCCATCATAACCATTGAACGACACCTCTCCCCTCGCCTATTTGAACTGAATGCCAAAGGTGCACTGAACGGACATGTGCCCGTGACGGCGTATTTGTCATGTGTAACTGCTGTCATCGCTGAATTATATGGCTTCGATACCGTTGTCATGAGTAACGAGCGAAGTGCGAATGAAGGAAACGTTGAATATCTGGATGAAGAGATCAATCACCAGTGGAGCAAGAGTGTAGAATTCGAAAAAATGTTCCAGACATATCTGAAAGAAAATATTTCACCTGACCTTTCGTACTTCAGTCTCTTGAGACCATGGAGTGAATTGAAGATCGCAGAAATATTTAGCCAGTATCCGCACTACTTTGACTGCACAACCAGTTGCAATGCCAACTGGCGAATCTGGAAAGAGAAACCGACTGACTTATGGGATCCCAAAGATCCAAAGTCGGCTTTCGTCTTCTTATTATTATCTGCATTTCTACCTGAAGAGACTCTCAAAGAGATCTTTAAGCAGAATTACTTGGCCAACACTGATGCAATCCCCCTCTACAAAGAGTTACTTGGCACAGAAGGCATCAAACCATTTGAATGTGTCGGTACGCCTGATGAAGTAAAGGCAGCATTTCTACTCGCGCACGAGCGTGGTGACTATAACGACATGCCGGTGATGAAAATGTTCCTAACGGAAGTTGTACCAACCGTCAAAGATCAGAAGAAATTGATCGCAAGTGTGTTGGAAGCGAGTAAAGAACATGCCATTCCAAAAGAATTTCAACCGATCATCGATGCACATTGAGAATCTCAACGGCAAATCTGTCTGCATTCTCGGCTACGGCCGCGAAGGCCAAGCGATGGTGAAGGCAATTGAGGAATTTGCCCCAGAAGCCAAGCTAACGATTGCTGATCAGAATGAAAAAATTGAAATTGAGGGCAAATACGGGCAGCAACTCGGCATGGGTTGGCTAGAAAACTTAGAAAAGTTCGACGTCATTATCAAATCACCAGGAATTCCACCCCAACCACAGTTCAAAGCCGTGCAACCGAAGATCACCAGCTCCACCCAAATCTTTTTGGATACGATTGCAGACTCCAAAGCACTGACAATTGGTATTACGGGAAGCAAAGGGAAGAGCACGACAACTGCATTGCTGTACCAAATCCTAAAAACAGATGACAAAGATGCGCATCTTGTCGGTAACATCGGTGAACCAGCCATCGCTCACATCAAAGATGCCAAGAAGAACGCCATCTTTGTTATGGAAATGAGTAGTTACCAATTGATGGACCTCAATGTGAGCCCGAACATTGCCGTCATCACCAGCTTTTTCCCTGAGCACTTGGATTACCACGGTTCTTTAGCTGCTTATAAAGAAGCGAAGAGCCACATCACGAAGTTTCAGAACAAAGAGGATGTCGTTTTCTACAACAATAGTTCAGAAAATGCGTATGACCTGGCGCGTATCAGCGCTGGTAAGCAGATCCCCTTCTTTGCGAATGAAGCACCTGTAGCCCTCAAAGAAACTAGACTGATAGGTAATCACAATTTGGGAAATATTGCGGCGGCTGCGGCTGTTGCAAAACATTTGGGAGTGCCAGAAGCAATTATCATCGCGACAGCGAAGTCATTTAAGGGCTTACCACACCGCTTGCAGTCACTCGGCGTGCATCACAACATTGAATGGGTCGATGATGCTATCTCTACAACACCCGAATCAACGATGGCAGCACTTGAAGCGCTCAATGATCGAGTCGCGATCATTATTCTTGGTGGTCAGGATCGGGGAAATAATTTTAGTGAGCTCGGCCGAAGGATTGCAGAGTCAGAAATTGAACATGTGATTCTCTTTCCTGGAAGCGGACCACGCATCCGCAAAGCCATTGAAGATGCGGATGCAGAAGTGGAGTTCCATGAGGTAGATTCCATCGAGGATGCGGTAAGCATTGCAAAAAGAATGCCGCTAGATATGAAGCAGCCTATTTGCCTGCTTTCCACCGCTTCACCGAGTTATGGCATGTTTAAGAACTTTGAGGAGAAGGGCAGTTCTTTTGCAAAATTGATAATATAAAGACCTTGCTGCACAGATTGCTTACGAGTAGTTTTATTACATGGAACGTGAACAAGACAATATTGAGCCTCAAGCAGAACCACGTGGTATTTTTGGAGGCATAACCAATATTATTGAAAACATTCGTGATCGTCTGAATCCGGGACGTAAGAAAGTGACCGTTGTTCTTGGTGATCAAACGCCGGTTGGGTTTCCAGAAAAATTTGCAGAAACTATGGGGAAACTATATCCACCTACCCCTCAACCAACTGTTGGGTTTCCAGAAAAATTCGCAGCGCAAATGGCTCGATTCTCAAAACAAGTAGATACTGAAGAAACGGCATGACACTCCATACCGCTCTCTTGGGCACAAATTTAGGAAACGATTTTCGTGATGAAGCCAAAAGGAAAGAGGCACTTGAAGCGGGCCTTGCTCTCATTCGCAACATTGATGGAGTCACTATTAATAGCTCCAACGACTTTTCCTGTACGGCATCAATCACATGTCAAAATCAAGCAACGAGCGACAAGGTTCGTGCTGTCCTCGAAGAAGGAAAAACAGGATCCTTAGAGGATGCATTTGTACCTCTTGCTAGACGAACACATTAATTTCCGTCTCCTACTTTCACTTTCGCCACACGGAGTATTTTTCCGTTAAGTTCGTAGCCATCTTCAAAAACTTCAACAACTTTCCCCTGCTCCCCCGGCCCCGTCTGCAGCACTTCGTGCTTCGCTGGGTCTACGGGCTGGCCGAGTGAATCAATTTTCGTAAGTCCAGCATCGCTCAGAATTTTAATGAGGTCTTGCTCCATCGCTTGGACACCTTTAATCCAGTCGTGCGTCGCAAGCTCTGCTGGAAGATGAGCGAACGCACGCTGAAAATTATCCACGGTGGGTAACAACCGCATAATGATGCCTGCGACCGCGAAGCGCCGCAGGTCGTCTGCCTCGCGTTGAAGGCGATCTTTTGCATTCTGTAGATCTGCTTGAGCACGCGCTGCGATATCTTTCATATTCGCTAATTCCGCCTCAAGCGCTTTAAGCTTTTCATCGACATTCTCACTATCATCGCCGAGAGCTTTTTTCTTACTGGGTTCCATACATGCATGGTAATTGCGACTCGCGATACCAACAAGTGACTGGTACAGTTATTCGCATGACGATACTCTTAGCCCTTGCCATGACCGTTGGTGGATTTGCTCTTCTGATAAAAGGAGCTGATTGGTTAGTGAGTGGAGCATCCTCTATAGCCAAAAACTTCGGCGTGTCCGATTTAGTCATTGGCTTAACCATTGTGGCCTTTGGCACTTCTACACCAGAGCTTATCGTCAACATCCTTGCGAGTCTTCGCGGCAGCTCCGATATAGCAATTGGAAACATTATCGGTTCCAACATCGCAAATATTCTGCTGATACTAGGTGTGACTGCCACAATTACAAAAATTACTATTCGGCAGAGTACGGTCTTTAAGGAAATTCCATTCGCGCTGTTAGCGGCGGTGTTGGTTTTCATTATGGCGAATGACCATATTATTGATGGTTACATGATTTCAGAAATGAACCGGGGTGACGGCTTGATCCTCTTGAGCTTCTTCATCATCTTTTTGTACTACACCTTTGGCATTCGAAAAAATAACATCGACCAAGAAGAAATCACTGCAATAAAGCTGCCCGGTAGCACTGCCACGCTCCTGGTTCTTGGAGGACTGCTTTTCCTTTGTATAGGTGGAGAATTAGCGGTGCGAGGCGCTACTGAAATTGCCAGAGGTTTCGGCTTAAGTGAAGCACTCATCGGTCTCACTATTGTTGCTGTTGGAACCTCGTTACCAGAACTCATCACTTCGGTAGTAGCCGCCCGTAAAGGAAACGCAGACATCTCTGTTGGTAATATTGTGGGCAGCAACATCTTCAACATTTTCTGGATTCTTGGGCTTTCAGCTGTCATTCATCCGTTGCCATTTAGACCAGAGATGAACGTTGATCTTCTTGTG
>CAZXUD010000027.1:0-11155 GCA_964643805.1 uncultured Candidatus Peribacteria bacterium
TATCCGTAAAATTCATGGCTAGGTATTCCTTGGCCTCATCGGTGTATTCAGAGTCGTAGTGTAAATCTTGATCCAGCCACAAGCGCGTGAACTCGGTGACGTCCACCGCACCGTTGTAACCATTGTCTTTATTCTGCACTTGTCCGTTCTTCATCATTTTGTATGACCAGTGGAGGTGTGGTCCGCCGGAGTTACCTGATTGGCCACTCTTTCCAATGGGATCGCCTTGATAAATAGTTTGTCCGTTCGTGACGTTGGTTTCTGAAAGGTGAGCTAAGCAACTACGACGCTTGCCGTCATCTATCACCACGTGCAAACCGTAATCGTTTGCCCCGTTATCCTTTACTGTCGCTACGCCGTCGTGTGGGGAGTAGACCGTCGTGCCGACGGGGACACCAAAGTCTATACCGTCATGTCCTGCCAAATTAAAAGGGGCATACATGTCTGGGTTTTGACCAAATCCTTGAGTAATAAGTGGCTTACCGGGGAGTGGACTGAAGATCATCGTGGCTCATCATAGACTGTAGAAATGCTGAGGGAAAGAATGGCTTGTGACCGGAGAGCTCTTGTAGCAAAATGCAGACAAAATCGCGTTTTGACAATTTATATATAATATTGTATAATATAATCATGAGTAACCCATCCGAAAACGTACCACCAAAGAAGCCAAGTACTTCCGATCTCGAAAGGTTACGTCTTACAGAGGCGTTAACTGCGGGTGCTGGAGACCATGGAGATGAATTACCAATGGCGAAAATGAGAGAGCCGCTCGAGTCGTGGAGTGGTTGGGAAGCAGTCGATGATCATGATCCACAGTATGGAATGGATATCGATAGCCCCGGTGCTTTAGATTTAAAGTAAGCCTCTGCTACTCTTAGCTCGTGAGCATCGCTGCTGAACGCATATTGTACGAAGACGAACACCTGCTTGCCGTTAACAAACTGGCGGCAGAGCTGACTGTGCGTGGCAAAGGACAGTTGCAAAAATTGCCGCTGCTCGATTTCTTAAAAAAAGATTATCCAGGACTACGCGCCCTGCATCGCCTCGACTTTGAAACCTCGGGCGTGCTTCTGTTTGGTAAAACAAAAGCGGCGCAGCAGGCGGTGTTAAACACGGGGTTCGATGGCTGGAAGAAAACGTATCAAGCAATCGTGGCCGGAGTGCCGAGGCAGGGCAGCGGTTCACTAACCGCGCCATTGCCGGCGCGAGGCGAAGGAAAAGTGCCAGCCAAGACCAACTATAAGGTAGTAGAACGGTTTGGTATTGCCAGCTTAATTGAAGCCGACATCGAAACAGGGCGTCACCACCAAATCCGCCGGCACTTTGCAGGCATTGGACACCCTCTCGTCTTAGATGATGAGTACGGGGACATCCGCATCAATAGAAAATACAGCCGCATTCTAAAAATGCAGCGGTTTTTCCTTCATGCGAGTCGCTTAGAACTCCCACATCCTATTACTGGTGAAAAAATCATCGTACAGGCGCCGTTACCGAGGGCGTTTGAGCAGGCGCTGGAAAAGCTACGACGTGGTCTTTCATGACTTCTTCTTTCTTTGTCTACCACACAAAGAAAGAAGCTTAGAAAAGTCACCGCCGCCAAAGCTCCTCCGCTTGCCCCCTCACCCCCCGTGGCGGCGGGGCCCACCCACGAAACCTGTAGTGTGAACGAATAGAGTGAGGTAGCATTGCTCCATGCGCGTCCTTTCCGCCATGCAGCCATCGGGCCAGCTTCACTTGGGGAACTACCTAGGGTCCATGAAACCAAATTTAGAATTGGCGAAGGGTGCTGATGAAAGTTTATTTTTCATTGTAGATTTGCATGCACTGACATCAGTACATGATCCGAAAGTTTTGCGACAAGCGCGCGAAGATTGTATTCGCGATTACTTGGCGGCGGGTTTTGACCCAGAACAATCCATTATTTTCTATCAGTCTCAAGTGCCCGAACACACAGAACTCATGTGGATTCTATCGACGGTGACTCCAATGGGTCTTTTGGAACGTGCAGTGAGTTACAAAGAGAAGGTAGAGAAGGGTATTTCCGCCTCCGCCGGGTTGTTTACCTACCCAGTGTTGATGGCAGCGGACATTTTGCTCTACAACGCGAACGTTGTGCCGGTTGGTAAGGACCAAAAACAGCACGTAGAGATCGCGCGCGATATTGCAGTGAAGTTCAACAATGCTTTCGGAGAAACTTTTGTAATGCCGGAACCAAAAATTCGCGAAGAAGTCGCTGTTGTTCCTGGTGTGGACGGACAAAAGATGAGTAAGAGCTACGGAAACACCATTCCACTCTTCGCTGATGAGAAAATAATTAAGAAAGCAATCATGGGCATCGTGACGGACTCCAAAGGAGCCACGGATCCGAAAGATCCGGACACGTGCATCATTTATCAGATCCATAAGTTGTTACTTTCCAAGGATGAAGCGACAGCTTTGGCGAAGGAATATAAGGCGGGCCTGGCGTATGGAGACGCTAAAAAGCGCTTGCTAGAGGCTTATATGGACTATTTTGCTTCCATGCGAAAGCGTCGTGAGGAACTGAAGGATTCTTACGTAGAAGAAGTCCTGGAAGAGGGCCGAAAGAAGGCGAGCGGCATTGCCAAACAAACCATGGAAACGGTGAAGGCGGCGGTGGGATTGGTGTAACATACATATTCATGCATCCCGTGGTTCTCGCGTCGGCCAGTCCGCAACGAAAACGTTTGCTCGAAGGCCTCGGCATTCAATTTACTGTCGTGCCCAGTTCGTACGATGAATCAACCTGCAAAATTACGAATCCAGATGAGCGCGCTGTTGCACTGGCGAAGGCAAAAGCAGAACACGTTGCTGCTTTTCACCCTGATGCGTTCGTGATTGGTTGTGACACACTCGTTGTGGCGAGTGATGGAACATTATTAGAGAAGCCATTCGATGCAAAAGATGCACGACGCATGTTAGAACTTCAAAGTGGTCACACATCGCAGGTACATTCAGGTCTGTGTGTCATTTCGCCCGAGGTTGGAGACTTCACTGGTGTTGCCACGAGTAAAGTCACTTTCAAAAATCTTTCAGACCAAGAAAAAGACTGGTGGATTGACACCAATTTGTGGGACGGACGCTCCGGTGGGTTTCAAATTGATGGCCACGGGCAACTGATCATTGAACATCTAGAAGGAGACTGGTCCAACGTGGTTGGGTTGCCAGTCTTTCTTCTTGGAAATCTGTTGAGCCAAGCAGGATTTAAGTTTTTCTAGAGAGCCGGTTTTTCGGTGTGCTCACCTACGTGTGTACCTGTGGCATCACCAAGATCATAGTCACCTGGTTCAACCGGATCATCGTTGGTTTTGACTGGTTTTGCATCATCGTCATCATCACCGTCGTAGAACATGATGGGTGGGGGAAGAGATGGAATTGTAACACAGGGTTACATCCTTTAAAGAATCAGACGGTCCGTGTCATCTATTCTTACCTAACGCTGATAGTTTTCGTTCAGTCGGCTCTTCAAACGACGATTCACATAGGGTGCCGAAGAAGCTGATGATGACTGCGTGGGCTTCTTTATTTCTTCCGCTGGTAAACCACCAGCCATTTTTATCAACTGAATACATTCTTGGAGTCGTTCCTCCGCGTTTTTGAATTCAATGCGTGCGTGTTCATCATCTTGTGAGCTCAACACCGTCTGCAAAAGTTTTTCAGTATCGGTCAGACACGACACCGCATCTAATAATTGTGTTGAAGCTTCATCTTCTACTTCCACTGTATCAAGCACATTTGAAATACGCGTCATCAAGCTGGCGGCCCACGTCATCAGACGGTCGGCACGGACACGCGTCATCATTAACCACATCGGCTTGAGGTACGTTTTACGAACGTTGACCTTTGCTTCCTCTAATTCCTGAATACTGCCGTACACGTCGCTATCAATAGCAGTAATAATGGCGGTAGCAGCGTCTTTCAGCAGGTCCATGCGCGAGTGCGTGAGCCAACGCACGTCCTCAGTAACACCTGGCAGCGCATCGACCCACTCGCGCTCTTTGCGGAGTTGCTCAATCAACAACGACAATTCAGCGCGGTAGCAGCGCAGTGCAACCGTCAGACGAGTGGAATCATTTGCGGCACGTAAATCAGTGCGACACGTCGCACGATTTTTGTCGCGTAGCGTTCTGTTCTCATTTATTTCCTTTTGAAGTGCTGCCACTTTGGTTTTAGAAGCGAGGAGTGCTTCTCGAAAATTCTGACTGCGCACTACGCGCGCATCCCATTCCAATTGCACAGCACGTTCCAACACACTGTTCACTGAACCAGTACCCGTTGTTGTAGTTTCTGGCTCATTTGTATTGTTTTGTGCATATGTTAATAAGCCTCCTATTAAAATAAGCACAATGATTGCAACCACTACCGTTGCTTCTATTGCCTGGCGAGACCAATTTTTCATATCCTGATGCTATCAGAAGCCTCTTCTTTGCGTACTTGCTAAAAAACTGCAATTTATGCCTCGACCGCTTTCATCACATGCCCCTTCAAAAGAGAAATTACAGCATCGAGGTCTTCGTTCACAATTAAGTCATCGAACAGTTCGCGCTCGTTCTTGAAGAATTGCAGATCGACTTCGGCATTCTTGAGGCGATCTTGAATACTCTTTTCACTATCACGACCGCGAGTACGGAGTCGATGAAGCAGAGCCGAGAGCATCGCACGCTTGCTGCGACCTGGGGGAAGTAAACCAAACGATAAAATGGAGCGGCGACCGTAGTGTTCGGATAAATCTTTCAACAATTGCATCTCCGTTACGACGGTTGGCAGCTTTCCCTTCGCCCAAATTGCTTCAATATCATGTGCAAGGTAACCGTACCAACGTTGTTCGGAGCGAGAGGGGATGCGTGTGGCCGCCACCATCTTGCCTTGCTTCTCCATACGGATAAATTCTTCCTCCGAAACGTACGTGTACTCGTTTCCATCATGTGGTTTTGCTTCGCGCGTCGTAACAATGGGAACATTTTCTACATATTCAGAAACGGTGGCGCTCAAGAGCATGTTCACGGTCGTTTTTCCCACACCGGATGGTCCGGTGAGCGCCAAAATGTACCCGGGGAATTTATTTTGACGCAAAGGTTCGCGGACACCGACGATTGGTTCGTAACTGACGTCGTATAAACGAAGTCCTTCGGCATTTGTTCGTACAAAAGACATGCGAGGCATCACTTTTTGACCGATCTCCACGGGCGCATCACCTTTTAGAGTGGCGATGACCTTCGTCTTGTCTTCCAATTCTATAATTGCAATGCGTCGCGGACGATTCGGGAAGCCAGCGGGAGGATGATGCACCGTTGTGTACGACAAAATGACACCCGGCTGCATGTGCTGCCGGCTGCGTGCCTGTTGCCGTTGAACAATGGGGGCACTATCGAGCATGTTCGAGAATGTGAACGGAACAGGTCGCACCAGCGCCACCAAAATTGTGAGCCATGCCCCACTGCTGATTCTCTTTTTTCAATTGCTTCGCAATATCGATGATCTGTTTGACTCCAGTGGCGGCAACCGGGTGTCCGCACGCCTTCAATCCGCCGCTACCGTTGATCATCAACTCTTTCGTAGAGCGGTACCGCTGAATTCCTTGTCCTGGAGCCGCAAAACCGAGGTCCTCGACACTCAACAAAGCAGCAATGGAGAAGCAGTCGTGGAGCTCTAAACACTGTATGTCATCATTCGTAAGACCCGCTTCCTCCAGGGCACGTTGTCCGGCATCGCGACTGGCAGCAAAACTGGTGAGCGTTGCGCGATCAGCCAAGCTTAAGGTGTCGTTGGTGAGTTGTGATGCCGCAATGCGGATGGGACTTTGGTACTTTGTAGAGAGAACACACGCTGCGGCACCGTCACTAATCGGAGAACAGTCGAGTAAGCGGAGGGGATCCGCCACAAGAGGGCTCGCGGAGATCTGCGCAGCTGGAATTTCGGCTGGGAATTGTGCGAATGGATTTTTGACAGCGTTGCGGTGGTGAATTTCACTCACCAAACTCAAGTCATCACGCGTCAGACCGTACTCTTCCATGTATCTCCGTGCGACTAAGCCGAAAATACCAGGGAAGGTGAGTCCGCTCATGGCATCTTTCTCACTATCAGCCGCGCCCATCAAAGCAGCAGCGACTTCTTCCGCACTTACGTCCGTCATTTTCTCTACACCGACAACTAAAATGTTCTGGGCCTTCCCACTTTCCAACAAACTGCAGGCGGTATGTACGGCGAGCGAGCCGGAAGCACATGCTGCTTCCACTCTGAGGGACGGCGGACGATGCGGGAGTAGACTCGATGCCAATGCACCAAGGTTCGCTTGGCTATTCACACGTTCTCCCATCATGTTTGCGACCACAATCATGTCGATTTCAAGCACACCGCACGGTGCATCTTCTAAGGCACTGTTCATAGCGGCTTCCATCAGGTCGCGGAGACTGGAGTCCCAGCACTCACCGAAGCGCGTTTGGCCAGAGCCGATCAGGTGAACCATTTGTTGCATTAGTGAGTGACAGTTTGGGAGCGACGAGCGTATTCGCCGTAGCGCAGATAGCGTACTTCTCTTGGGTCTGGGGGCAAAGCGACGCCATTTTTCAACATTGTCATAAGGAAGGCATCGCAGCCAGCGCCCGAGCCGTAGGAGACGAGCAGAATGCGCTGGTTCTTACTGGCTTGTTGCAGCACATGAGCTAAACCGAGTGGAGAACAAGCACTGTACGTGTTGCCAATGTGCGGCACGATGAAGCCGTGTTCCAATTGCTCCTTCGTGAATCCAAATTCTTTGGCGATGCGACTTGGAAATTTTCCGTTCGGCATGTGCAGCACAACGTGATCAACATCTTTCGCACTCATTTTGCCTGTGTCTAACATTGCTTGCACCGCAGTGCGCACGTGATGGAAGTAACCCGGCTCACCGGTGAACCGACCGGCGTGAGCGGGGTACTGTTCACGGTTTGCCCGCCAGAAATCTGGCGTATCAGTGGTAAAAGAAATGGTCTGATCAATCCGACACAATGCATTCTTACTATTTTCTGGTCCCATCACGAAAGCAGCAGCCCCTGCAGCCGCAGTGTATTCCAACGCGTCACCTGGTTTTGACTGTGCGGTATCCGCACCAATCGCGAGACCATACTCAATTTGCGAACTGCGCACGAAGGCGTCCACCATTTGCATCGCGGCGGTGCCCGCTTTGCAGGCGAACTCTAAATCGGCGCAGTGAGAAAACGGATCGACCTGCAAGGCAGCTGCGACCATACCGCTCGTTGGTTTTACAGCGTACGGATGACTTTCGGAACCCACAAATACCGCGCTGATCTGCGTGGATTTGATTCCCGCAACTTCGATCGCTTGTTTTCCGGCTTCGTAGGCGAGCGTGAATGTATCTTCACCTTCATCGGGCACGGTCTTTTCCTCAATTCCCAAACTCTTGCCGATCATCGCGCCATCTTGCTGCCAATGGTCCGCAATTTCCGACGCCCGAATGCGTGCGGTCGGGAGGTACATGCCAAAACCAATAATGGCTGATTTAGGGGCTTTCATTGCGGAAGGCATAGTGTGCAGAGGTTCTAGAGTGGCGTGAATTGCCAACTTTTTCAAACATTCCTTAATGTATTATCCTCACCGACCTAGCTCCCGGTGCGCTTTGGCTAAGCTGTGGCTTGCTTGGGCCGCTAAGAGGGAAACCTCTCCCGCTAGCACGGCAGCGCCAATACTCTCTGCGAGTTGCGCGCTCTGCGAAAGGGTGGTCTGAGCGTGCAATAAGAGGTGTAAACACTGTTGCTGAGCCGGAAGGCCGGTTCCACCGCCCCGAACACCTACCATAAGGGCAGGCAAACGAACTTTTATGGTGATTCCGTCAGCAGTTTTCTCGACCGTGGTATCACTAAGGGAACCTTCCACCACGTGCGCCGCGTCTTGTCCGGTAGAGAGATACAAGGCAGCAATAATATTTGCGGCATGAAGATTGGAACCGATGGCACCGGCAACTTTGGAACCCACTTTTAATTTTGCATGTGCAACTTCTAACATTGCAGCACTCGTTGTTTTCAAATTTTTCTCAATAAGTTCATCGGAGAGACTTATTTCAGCAGTCACGGTGAAGCCACGACCATCATCATGCACACGCTGGCTCGGTTTTTTATCGCTATCAACATTTCCGGCGACGGTGATGAACTTTGCACCACCATCGAAGTGTTGTTCGACCCATTCACCGACGGCTTGAGCGGCGATCGTCACCATATTCATACCCATCGCTTCTTCGGTGTTGAAAAATAAAGTGAAAAAAACCATTTCCTCCGCCACATCAATAGTGTGCGACAGAAAATGGAGGTGTTGGCTGGTATTTTCTGCAATTTCTTTCAACTCGTTGAGACTTTTTGTAAGAAACGCATGCAAATCGTGCCCTTTTCCTTTGGAAACTTTCAAAGCGACGGAGCGCGACGTTCCTTTTCGCTCCGAAGAAGTTTTTACACCATCTGCTGAGCTTAAAACTTTGCAGCCGCGATTCACACTCGCAACCAGTGCACCTTCGGTAGTTGCAAGAGGCAGATGAATCTCATTTTTTTCACCGGAACTGAAAGTAACAACGAGCGGACCAGCGTAACCGACAGGAATTGGTACGGCACCGATCATTTGTTCACAATTTTTTTCATCAGCGTGACCAATTTTTGCTTCTTCAATCTTCAGTGCACTTAAATCCACGCCAATATTTTTTTCGACACGTGTGCGGCGCTCATTGGTACGCTCCGAAGCACTTAAGCCAGTGGGAAGATCACGTAAATCCATTAGGAGATCAGTGTAGCACCAGGACCGACCTGTGTTTCGAAGATTGTGCAGTCTTTTTGGCTCTGGGAAAACGTTTTAATAGAATCAACCGCCTCACTTGTGCATATAAGATGGACGGTAGGACCGGCGTCCATGGTGTAGAGAACAGGCAAATGTTTCTCTTGTCGTAATTGTTCCACCTCACGGATGATGCGATGTGTCTCTTCAGACAAATATCTGAGGGATGGCGTGCTACTTTCCATCACACGGTGCATGTCGAGTGCATCTTCCTCAGCCACATACTGCAACTTTTCAAAATCTTTCTTCAAAATTGCATCGATGCACTCTTGCTGTCGTCTCGGAATGGCGTTGATTCGTTCACCAAAGAGCGGACTCGTCTGTGCGAGCTCGTGTCCTTCACTCGAGGTTACCTTTTTCTCTTCATGAGAGGGGACAATGACGATGTCATGCAGTAACCAGTGCTGTTCATCGGCAATTTGTTCTGCAATCGCAGAGTCGATCGTGTCCTTTTTACTATTTCGAAGAGCAACGTAGCCACCCAGGATACTTCGGGCTGCTGAACCGGAGCCGAGTCGTGCCAAAATACTCTCTTGTTCAGATGAAAGTTGAACTTCGTCACTCACCAGACCACTGATTGCTTTCGCGAGCGCAGAAAATACTGCTGCAGAGGATGCCAAACCAACGGCGGTAGGAATATGGGATCGAATTTCCATCGTGAGCGAATTCGGTACTGTCTCTTGTAGATATTCCTTCATCAAATTCAGATGTTTTTCAAAACGTGCGATCTGTTTTTCTGTAAGGACACGTTGCGATCCATCGATATTCCACGATGTCACCTTCAACGTGTCAGCATGACTGACCGTCACTTCAACAGCAGGGGAGTTGAGTGTCATCGAGAGTGAATCTGCGGCTGGTAAGCGCCACTCATTATGACGATTGCCCCAATATTTTATGAGCGCGATGTTTGGTGTAGACCGTGCAGTAGCTGTTTTCATAAAGTGGCGAGAATTGGCGTTTCTAGGCTTTTAATGAGGTCTTCATCCACACCCAGAGCAAGCACTACACCAGCCCCGCCCGTTTTCCCACCGGCACCAATCACTTTGGCAGCACCGCCGGCATCTTCAATCTTCTGAATCATGTCTTGCACGTCACTCGGTACCACACCTAGAACGACTTGAGCACGGTGATGGTCACGAATAACGGCTTGAAGATCTTCACCAGCGGCGATGCGATTGGTACACGCACCAATCTTTTCAAAAATTTCTTTGAAATCTTCTTCGTAGTATTGAACCATGGCGACTAACTCGGGTGTTGTCTCATTCGGAGCACCAGTGTCTAACAAAAAGGCACCATCAAGCAATGAGGGAGAGAGTGCAATGGGAGTCGCGCCCTCTTTTTTTGAAAATTTTACGGCGGTCTCTTCCCAAATGACGTTGAAGTCGATGCCGCTATGACCCGGATTCAATTCATCTTCAATAGCGAGCGCTTGTTCACGACAATTGGGACCCAGCACACTGCGACACACAGCAATAATCAGTGCCGTCGAAGAGCCCATACCTTTTTGTAGAGGTAATTGATTCTTAATAGCTAATGTTCCAGGCTCCGCATGGCACAAATCAAGAATGGTATTAATGTAGTGGAGCCACGCGTCACTAAAATTTACTTCGGGCCAATCAATTATACGTTTCTCGTCCGGTGTCCACGTGGCAGTCATGCGTAGAGAAGCGGGAACAGCGATACCGGGATAACCAAATACCACAGCGTACTCGCCACTGAGAATTATTTTGCCGGGAGCGCTGGCGCTAGTTGCCACCGAAGCGTCGGGTACGTTTCGAAAAGTCATCAAATGCTTTTGCAAGATCATCCGTGGTGAGTTCCGGGAAATGTTTGGGCAAAAATACCCATTCTGCATAGGCTGATTGCCATAAGAAAAAGTTACTGGTGCGTGTTTCGCCCGATGTGCGAACAATTACATCGATATCTTGAATTTCCGGGTGATCAAGATGGGAACGGATGTCTTCTTCCGTGATATTTGTGCTTTTCAACTTAGAAACTGCACGCGTCACTTCATCTTTGCCACCGTAATCTACCGCTAGGTGAAGCGTAAAACCTGTTTGATCCTTGGTTTCTTGTTCCACTGCTTCCATTAAGGCCACGAGCGACGCCGGTAGGCGGTCGCGACGACCGGAATGACAGAAGCGAGTCTTCTCTTGGAGAAAACTTTCGCGTTCCTTTATTAAATACTTCTCCAACATGCTGAATAATTTCTGAATTTCATCGGGATCACGTTGCCAGTTCTCGGTAGAGAAGCACCAGACAGTTAACGTGTTGATGTGTGGGTGCTCACGACACCAACTGGTGATCTTTCGGAAATTTTCGA
>CAZXUD010000028.1:0-10717 GCA_964643805.1 uncultured Candidatus Peribacteria bacterium
CGTTTGGCTGGAGGATATGGAACATTCGCTGCAAAACAAAACGCAACAGATTTATTGCGGCGTTCTGTTATGGCGTGTTTATTGTGGGAAGATTTAGCATACGAAGATGGTGTTAGCGTTACTCAAAATATTGCAACCTTAATTCCACTCGTAAACCCGCAAGATGTTTATGATATTGCGATTGAAGCCAGAACAAAACAAAAGTTGCGACATACGCCTTTGTTTATTGCGCGTGAAATGGCTAGATTAGATACGCACAAGCATTTAGTTGGCGAATTGTTGCCAAATATTATTTTATTTTTCCTACTGGTTGGAACCAAGAAATTTAAAGACATTTTGATTTCTATCTTAATAATTTTTATTTCATTTCTTCCTTATTTAACTTACTTATTTAGAAATGGGATACTAGATTATTTTTCATCAATAGAATCGAAATCACCCCACAATTTTCAAGTACTTAGTGCGGATAAGTTATTTGAGAGTTTAGCCTGGTCTATAAATTTACTAACTAATACAAAATTTACTTTCTTACTAGGTGACGAAGCTTTTGTAACAATGAAAGAAACTTTTTACCTTTCCTACAGCGACTGGGTTTATAGGATATACTTTTATACTTTTATATTCTTTATTTTTGTATTTATATGTAAATGCGCAATGGAACTCTTAGGAAAGAGGAAAGCACCCAACAAAATTGACTCAAGCATATTAGTAATAATACTACTTATTGGTAATTTTATTATTCTTAACTTCGCAATATTTATATTTAACATTCCTGTTTATCCACACTATTTAGTAGCACTGATACCTACTCAAATTCTACTTACAACTTTTGGCATATATAAATTATTTGTTTTAGACAATGCGTTAGTAAGTAAATTGTCATTAACATTTCTATTACTGATGATTTTCGCAAATATTCATTTTATGGCATCATTTAATCGCTTTCTTGGGCATGAGCACACCAAAATTACAGGGGATTATGGAATACCGTACATATACAAATAAAGCGACTTCGTCATTAGCTAATATTTTTATTAAAGAATCTAAAGGATTTTTTGTTATAATAACTGTGTTATGTTCAATAATTATCCTAAATCCTTGAAACCCTTGCCATCGGAATATAAAAAAATATATACAAAACATTATCTAGAAAATCGTCATGGTAAAACCAGTATTAGCAAAGCGGCCAAATATATGGAGTCCTGGATGCATCGTAAAGTTGCCAATGATATTTCAGATGTCACTAAAAAAAGTACTCTTGAACTTGGAGCTGGAACCCTAAATCATTTACCATATGAACCTGAACATACATATGACATTGTAGAGCCATATCAGGAATTACTGATGAGTGCGCAACACAATCACAGAATACGAAATGTTTATAAAGACATAACTGAAATACCAAATAAGAATGCTTACAATAGAATAATTAGTATTGCAGTATTAGAACATTTATTGGATTTACCAGGTGTTGTTGCTCGCTGTGCTTTGCTGTTAACAAAGGATGGAAATTTTCGAGCTGGGATTCCAAATGAAGGAACAATATTATGGAAACTGGGATATAAATTAACTACAGGATTGGAGTTCAAACGTCGTTATAAACTCGATTATAATGTTTTAATGCAATATGAACACGTAAATAGTGCTGCTGAAATCGAAACTGTATTGAAATATTTTTTTAAAAACGTTAAATGTAGTGTCTTTGGAATATCCAAAAAAATGGCTTTTTACCGATTTTATGATTGCAAAAATACGAACACTGATAGGTGTATATCTTACTTGAATCAGCTTAATAACTAGGTACCAATGACACCCACTCAAGAGGATTTGATGAATAGTGTAAAGGAGTCCAGAATATTTCTATGACTTCACTTTCTATTCTGATACCTACATACAATGAAGAACGTTCGATTGCGCATGTTGTAACAACAACAGTGGAAAAACTGCTTAAAACTCCAGAAGTTGCTGACTTTGAAGTCATTATTCTAGATGATGGCAGTACGGATTCTTCACCTGTCATAATTAATAATCTAACTAAACAATTTCCAAAATTCATACGATCATACAGGCATCAGGAAAACAAGGGAATCGCTTATACCTACGAGCAATTATATAAATTAGCCGAAAAAAAATATGTATTCATGGTGCCTGGTGATGGACAATATCCTATTGAAATTCTTTTTTCTTGCTTTCCCATTCGAAAGGAAGACGACATTATTTTATTTTACAGAAAGAAAAAAAACTATTCTTTTTCTAGAAATGTAATTTCCAGATTATATAGATTGCTACCGAAAATATTTTTCGGCGTAGATTTATACGATCCAGGATGTACGAAATGCATTAAACAAACTATCTTTTCTGAAATTCATGTGTCTTCAAAAAGTGTTTTTGTTGAAGCAGAACGAATGATTCGCGCCAATTTGTTAAAATATAATTTTAGAAAAATTGAAATTGATTCCCTGCCTAGAATTGGCGGCCTGGCGCATGGTGCTCATATTTTATCAGTATTATCCTCATTCAAAGATTTACTAAAATTTTGGTTCTACATTCGTATTCTACGAAGATCTCTATAATTAATCAGCGCAATTACTCCTTAATCTTAAAACTTCTTAGTTCTGCCTCAGATTCGTAAGCACCAAATCCTAAACCGGGATTACCGACTGACCATGTGGGATGCATTTCTAAATCAGAAATTTTACCGCTCCAATTCATAAAATTCTTTCCATTTAAACTAAAACTTAGTACAGCATTGTCATTAATGATTTTAATAGATCCTTCCACAATATATTCTGATCCATTGTTCAATTTTAAAGGGATTTTTGTAGATTCAAATACACGAGGTCCATCTAAAGCTGCTTCATTTCTACTCCAGCCATCAAGCACAAGTGTACATTGATTATTTCTTACAGGAAAAAGAATCACAATCGCATTACCCTTATTAGTGTGACGTATAAAACTAGTCGTGAAACTGTATCCGTGCTGTTTTTGCGCTTGGTTAAAATTAGAATTTACTAAGATTCTAGATAACGGTGCTTCAGATGTTTTCACTCCGTTAGCTGTTTTCTCCCACTTACCTGATAACCCAGTTGCAACGTTTATTCCGTCTTTCAGTTCCACCCACTCCCCCTTCTTCGCCTCCACCTGCTCCTCCCCTTCCAATCTCCAAACTGCGGTTCCTGGATTCTCTCTCACAATTTTTTCCACTCTATCCTTTGTCATATTCCAAAATTGTCCTGGATCCTTACCATTTCTAATATCTTCTAAAGCCCGACGATAAAGTTGTAAAGCTAACTCTTTCACTCCATCTTTATAGACTGAGCTACTTCCAGGTACAGACACCATGCGCATCAAGCCATCAGCTCTTTCAATATAACTTGTAGGAGTCAACTTTGAATACAATAAGTCACGTGCATTAAACCTATTGATCTCATCGGCAGCATGGTATTTCTTCAACGACTCATTTGGCTTTCCAGTTCTCATGTAAAAATCACCTGCAGTTATATTTGCAATTTTATCTTTGGGAGAAGTTTCCAGTTTCTTAAGAGCTCTCTCAATCGAGTCTTTGTCGCTTAGGATCTTTGCTACTTCTCCTTGGCGCTTTGGATTTCTCAGTTTAATTGCTCGAGCCTTAGAGATTAATGAGGCGGCCAACTTGTCCTCGCCAGCCATTTTACATTCGATGGAATAATCGACCATTCTTCTTGTCATTGATACCGTTTCTTCATCAGTACGTCCGCGAATTGAATGTGCGATTAAAAGGTTTGCTGTTGCTTCCATTGCGTCCTTATCGTCCATTTCAGGAGTTATCATCCTCAGTCTTTCAAAAAGTTTCTTTTGTGTTTCATAGGATAAGTGCCAATGAGTAGTATCCTTAGAATTGCTTAGTTTCGTGAGCAAATCACGTTGTATATCCTTCCTGTCCTTTAATTGTTCACTGTCTAAAAACTCAAAGACACTAGAAGCACTTCTATCACCTGCAGACCCTAACCAAGTGGCGTAATGAGTCACATAGCCAGCTTTCATCTTTATAACAAATGTTTGAGCTTTAGGATCACGGGCTATCTCAGGATTTTGTAAAATCTGATCGTATTTTTGGTACAAGTCTTTTACAGCTACACGCATTTCTTCGGCTGATTTTTCGACAAGATCACGTTGTGACTGTTTACCTTTCGTCCATGGAGCCATATTCTCGTGATTATATTTCTTGCTGGCTATTTCGGCTCTCACTTGTTCATTCTTTACCAAAGCTGTCACCATTGAACGCAAGGCCGCCTCCTCCGCGTTCGTAAGCTTCGGTTCCTCCACCTTCGGTGGCACTACCACCTGTGGCACTACATGCGCCACTTGCTCTGGCTGTTTCGGTGCCTCTTGTTTTGGTTGTTCAGCAGCTGGTTGCTGTGTTGGGAAATTTCCCCACGTAATCTTCGGTAATTCCTTTTTTGGTTCCTCGGGTTGCTTCACTGGCTCAGGAGTAACGGGCTTTACGATGGCCACTTCCTGAGTTGCATGTTCCGGAGGTACATAGGTAACTGGTTGTACGATGTCCTTTTCTACTGCAGGTGGGGTTGGCTGCTTCGCCTTTGGCGTATTGTCCGGTTGGATTGCCGCAGCCTTTTGCTTCTCGCTTTTCTCTCCGGCTGTCATATACAGACCTCCTGCAGCCAGACCAACAGCTGCAACGCCGCCAGCAGCCCAAGCCCAAGGTTTTCCAAGTAATGCTTGCAGCTTGCTTGGCGTTTCTTTTTGTCTGCCGCGAACTTTCTGTGACACAGTTGGTGTCACAGTAGTTCTGACTGGTTGTTTTGGTCGAATATCAATAGAAACAACCGCATCGTCTATTACGGGCGGAGGAGCTTTCTGCGGAGTTCGTGTCACTGGCGGCCTCGCTGGCACCACCGGCGGCATATGCTTGCTGACTTGTTCTCGCACATCATCTATAGCGTGCGTGCCATTCCCATTACTGTGTCCATTTCCATTTCCGTTCCCATTGGAATACTTCTTCAGTTCCGCATCGTACTTTGCCTTTCTTGAGGCATCGAGCAAACAAATTTTTGCTTGCGTCACTTCATTCAAAATTTTCTGACTTTCGCGTCCACGTGCACCAGTTTGAAATCCGCGTAGCTGACCCATGACGCGATCAGCGGCGTTCTGAATAACTTTTGGATTTGTTTCGAACGCAGAAATACCCAGCAAGCGGTAGTGACTAGCAGGTTGCTCCGCTGGTGGGATGCCTAACCATTCATAGTAGGCATCGAATCCATTCTCGCCCGTGGAAGTTTCGTTGGGTCCGTGCATGGTAGACAAAGATGATAAAATTTACTCCTATAATATATAAAATGTCAAGAAAAAGCCCTTTCAAGTGTGTATAGAGCACTTATTGACAATTTCAGTAAATATTTCAACATCTTCTCTGAACGAGCGGACTGTTCAAGTCACAATTCACACAATGCAGGTTCCAGATGCGGAGAAGTGCCCGGTTCTGGAATTGCTCATCGGTGAGCGGTTTGTAGTACGTCAGAGGACTGTAATAGAAGAACGCTAGAACAATGAGAATATTGATGACATAGAGGAACGCCGTCTTGTGCTCCTCACTAAAGAGGTGCGCTCCCATGCGTTGCGCTTGTTTGAAACAGAGTCCAAACAGCAGGAACGCTAAGAGCAACGCGGGCATGTAACTATGGATAAATGTCACACGTGTCATATTGGCCATGGCAATCATGTAGGCCACGTACATGCCAAGAAACACCGCCGTGAGGAAACGGTCATCCCCCTTGGCTTGTGCAACTGTTTTTTCAAAGAGCGGTGCCAACAACGCCACGGCTGCGAGAATGACACCAATCAACCCGGCAAACCAAATGATGGGATTCGCCTGCATATAAAGGTACCGGTACGACACGCTATCGTCCGTTGCCCAGCGGTAATTAATGGCCGTTGCTCCGACTGGCCAAAGGAACCACGGACTGCCATTCTCATCGGATTTACAAAGGTCCAATGCGGGAATACCCGTGTTGTATTGTTTCGTGAACTGGAACGACTCTTTAAACATGGTCGGGAATGCTAACAATGAGTGCGTTCTGCCTTGGTCCAATATTTCGTGGTACTCGTCAGAGACATCAAAGTAGCCGCCATCACGTTGTTCGGTATTGATAATAGTTCCATTGGCAAAGTGCACGTGCCACACGGCGACGAACGTCAGAAGGAACCCCAACGCCGTGGCAACGAGTATCGTCACCACTTTTTTTGAATCAGTTCGGAATTTCCACAAAAGCGGTGGAACCAAAAGCACCAAGAACGCCCCTTGGTACTTCGTGGTGACAGCCAACCCAATGGCAATGCCCAGGAATACGCAGAGGGTGGCAAATATTTTCGGAGAACTTTTACGAAGAACTATGAGCAGGAACAGAAGAATCGCCAGCATTTGGAAAAACAACACTGGGCCGTCGAGCATTGCTCCTCGGTTGTGAACAATGAGGGCATTATCAAAAATATAAAGTGAGCTGAGAAGTCCGGCATGAATGGCCTTGCGTGTTATAAGGAGAAAAATGCCGTAGAAGATAATGGCAGTCAGCCACGAAAGCAGTGCCGGGAAAAATCGGTACCCCGCGAACGAGAAGTTTTCCGGAAACTCGCCTTGGTGTTCTACGTCCACGAAAGCTGCATCGTCTTCATTACCATTGATAAGCATTTCACCAGCCGCGATGAGTAGCTTACCGAGTGGTGGGTGGAATTGCTGATAGAAGATGCCGTTTATCTCGCGTTGGGCGTCGGTAATGTAATAGTTCTCGTCCCAGAACGGCGCTGCCGGCTGGTGATAGTTGTGCATGTACGTCACGTACGAAATTGCGAGCACAAACACGCCGAGGGCTATTTCAATCCGAAAACGTTTGAAAACGGTCAGGTCCATGGCGGGAGTGTAGCAGGGAGGAAAGACAATGCGAAAACAGATGTAAATCTTGCTTATCTTTAGCCCCATATTGGTTCCAATGCCGGAATCAAAATGCTATTCTTTGTCCCTCTTTATGGCAGCACTTCCTACGAACCGGCCACCAAGACGTTCACAGTGGATTCTCACTTTGATGCTTTTCTGCAGCTTGGCGCTCTTAGGGTTGTACCACATTACCAACCCAAACCGCGCCCAAGAGGAAAAATTTGCTGCTGCTGCAGAAGTGCCCCTCAGTGAAATTACGCGCGGCTACTTAGACCGTGAGTACAGTCAGATTCTAGTACGCGACAATGACGTGTATGCAACGTTGAGGACGGATAGCGGCTCAGTGGTTCAAGCGTACAAAGCTGGTGAAAGCATTGCGGATCTGGGTTGGAACGACCCACGCAATGACACAGTCGTGACCATTGAAAACCGCGAAACGAGCCGCATGCTCGTAGCAATTTTGCCAGACCTTATTTTCTTCCTGTTGGTGATTGGTGGACTGGTGTGGCTCTTCCGCGGCATTGCCCGCAGCCAGAGTTCGGCAATGTCGTTCGGTAAATCGCGCGCTCGCATTGCAGATGCACGCCAAGTGAAGACGCGCTTTAAAGATGTCGCCGGTATGGATGAAGCAAAGGAAGACTTAGTCGAAGTTGTCGACTTCTTAAAGTACCCAAAGAAATATATTGGCCTTGGCGCCAAGATTCCGAAGGGCGTCTTGCTCGTTGGTGCACCAGGGACAGGTAAAACCCTGCTCGCGCGCGCCGTGGCTGGTGAAGCGGGTGTCCCCTTCTTCTCCATCGCTGGCTCTGAGTTCGTAGAAATGTTCGTGGGTGTGGGCGCCAGCCGCGTGCGTGATTTGTTTACGAAAGCGAAGCGCAACTCACCATGCATCATCTTCATTGATGAAATTGATGCCGTCGGCCGCCAACGTGGTGGCGCCGGTTTCGGCGGTGGCCACGACGAACGTGAACAGACTTTGAACCAGATCCTCACCGAGATGGATGGCTTTGAACAAGGCACCAACGTGATTGTGATGGCCGCTACCAACCGCCCAGATGTGTTGGATCGCGCTCTGCTCCGTCCAGGTCGCTTTGACCGCCGCATCTTTGTAGATAAGCCAGATCTCGAAGCACGCATCAAGATTTTGGAAGTTCACTCCTTGAATAAGAAGATGGGGAAAGATGTGAAACTCCGCGAGATTTCGAAGCAGACGGTCGGTATGACCGGTGCTGATTTGGAGAACATTATGAATGAAGCTGCGATTAATGCGGCCAAGCGCAAAGCCAAGAGTATTACCCACCAAGACACAGTGGATGCGGTGGAAAAAGTGACGATTGGTGCTGCCAAGCGCTCACGCAAACTGACCGAACATGAAAAGGAGATCACGGCGTATCACGAACTTGGCCACGCGATTGTCGGCCACCTCTGTACGCATTCTGATCCTCTCCATAAGATCTCGATCGTCTCTCGTGGTTCTGCCCTCGGCGTTACCTGGTTCTTGCCACAGGAAGATCAGTTCACCACCAGCAAGTCGAAGTTCTTAGATGAGATCTGCGGTCTCCTCGGCGGTCGCGCTGCCGAAGAATTAATCTTTGATGAGATCACGACAGGCGCTAGTAACGACATTGAACGTGCGTCCGAGATCGCTCGCAACATGGCCATGCGCTACGGCATGGGTGATAAAGAGTTAGGCATCGTCGCCTATGGTGAGCGCCAAGGCTCTATGTTTGCTGGTGTCGACCCCGCCATGGCGCGCAACTACGGCGAACAAAAAGCGAAGGATATTGATGACTTCGTGAAGAACACCATCAGTGAGCAGTACCAACGTGCGCTTGGTATTCTGAAGGAACACTTGCCGAAGCTGCACAAGTTAGCCGTGATTCTCCTCAAAAAAGAGACGATGGGTATTGATGAATTTGAGGAAGAATTCGGCGGCAAGAAGATTGAACAGAAGAAACGCAAAGAAGCAGGTCTGCCGAAAGAAGATTAAAGAACCACGCCTAGAATGGTCTGCCTTCCCTTTGGGGGCGTCTTTCCTTATACTGAAGCCCTCCAAATGCTCTCCGCCCTCTCTCCCTTAGACGGCCGGTACGCTTCCTCTATAGAAGCGCTGCGGCCTTTTTTCAGTGAGCACGCGCTCATAAAGGCACGAGTAGAGGTGGAAGTGCGCTACTTTATTGCCCTTTCCGAAGAGCGTTCTTTTAAAGGACTCTCACGTGTGAAAGGTTCGCAACAAAAGGCGTTGCTGAAATTGGTAGAGAACTTTAACGAGCGTGAAGCAGAGAAAGTGAAGCAGATTGAAAAGCGCACCAACCACGATGTGAAAGCCGTGGAATATTATTTAAAAGAGAAGATCGCACGCATCTCTGGTCTAAAGCGATCCGTAGAATTTATTCACTTTGGTCTCACCAGCGAAGACGTGAACAACTTGGCCTACGGCCTGATGGTGCATGGCGCGCTGAAGAATGTGATTCGTCCTGCATTCACGGAGACACAAAAAGATGTACAACGACTCGCTCGCAAATGGATGAAGATAAAGTTACTGAGCCTGACGCACGGGCAACCCGCTACGCCAACCACGGTTGGTCGCGAGTTCCAAGTCTTTGCTGATCGCTTACAACGCCAATTAGACCAATTGAAGGCTTTCCGCATGCAGGGCAAATTCGGCGGTGCCGTTGGCAACTACGCCTCTATCAGCATTGCTGCACCCGATGTGAAGTGGGCTGTTTTCGGCAAATCGTTCGTCCGTTCACTAGGCCTGACTCCCCTTCCGAACGCCACGCAGATTAATCCACACGATGACATCGCTGAACTCAGTCACATTGTGGAGCGCATGAATACGATCTTGATCGATCTCTCGCGTGACATGTGGCTCTACATTTCTCGTGGTGTCTTTAAGCAGAAAGTCATTGCTGGCCACGTGGGTTCCTCGACAATGCCACACAAAGTGAACCCGATTGATTTTGAAAACGCTGAGGGGAACTTAGGGGTGAGCAACGCCCTCTTCAAACACTTCGCGGAGAAGCTCCCTATCAGTCGTCTGCAACGGGATCTGACGGACTCAACCGTACAACGTAACATCGGCAGTGCTTTTGGTTACACCCTCCTCTCGCTTAAATCATTAGCCAGAGGCCTCAATAAACTGGAGATTAACAAGCCCGGTATTCGTTCGGAATTAGAGGACCATGCCGAAGTCTTGGCCGAACCTATCCAACTGATTTTGCGACGCAAAGGCGTGGACGGTGCTTATGAAAAACTGAAGGCTGCTACCCGGGGCACCACCGTGAATTTAGAAGACCTGATCACATTTATGAAACGGGAACAGTTCTCAAAGGACGAAATTAAACGGGTAATATCGCTCCTGAAATAGAGTTCAGCGACACCGTCAATCTGGCTTTACATAGGGCTGATACGACTATGACACGATTTCGCAGTACTTGAAAGAAGACAAAAGTATGGTCAGGCGTAGTCTTTCCGCATGGTTGCACTAAGCTCCCAGTTCGATAAGGCCGCACAAGCCGAATGGCAGGAACAAGAAGAGTTAAAACTCCAAGCAATGAGAGACACCATGACGCCTCAGATAAGTTACCAAATGGCGGCTGCAACAGAGGAACTCATGTCGAACAAAGGTCCTGCAAAACCAAGGGTGATGGTAAATCACTAATAATAACGTCGTTCAGGTTGTGCCAAGGGCATTAGATTGAATATAGTGAGCCACTATGGCTGAAGATAAGAAATTTTTTGAGGTCACCGCAAACGATGAGCAATGGAAATTGCTACTGGGGGATG
>CAZXUD010000029.1:0-10174 GCA_964643805.1 uncultured Candidatus Peribacteria bacterium
ATTTCTGCACACCTTTATTCAGAAGACAGTTCCAAAACTAAAACCGTATTTTGCGTACAACATGCTTGGTTATGGGGCCTTTCCTTACAGGAACTACAAGAACGAACCTATTGAGTGGCCAGTCATCGCTCTTGCGAACCAAAAGCAATACATCAGTTTGTATGTGTGCGCCGTCATCGACGGCAAATACATTGCGGAGACTCACAAAAAAGAATTGGGCAAAGTGAGTGTCGGTAAAAGCTGTATCCGTTTTAAAAAAATGAGCGACATCAATCTCGATGTTCTGAAAAAAGTTCTTAAGGCTGCCGAAAAAAATCCTGGGTTAGCGGGAGTAGGGGCCAGCAAGAAATAAGATTAGTTTGTATATTAATTGAAAAACAATACATTTTTATTGTAATTCGATAAAACATGTGTTTACATACACAGCACATTCGTTCACTCCTTTCTATGAAAGATGTACTCATCAAAAAACGCGTCTCAACGTTATTCTTGAAAACAGTCCTTATTATTATTGGAACGGCCGTAGTTCTTCTCTGTGTTTTTTCATTTCCTAATATATGGCTTAGAGCGCCTGAGGCATTAAAAGTTTTTGGCTATGTGCTTTACCCTGGCTTATTTGGTGTCTATGCAACGTCTATACCGTTCCTCTTTGCGTTGTATCAAGCCTTCAAGCTTTTGCACTACATAGATAAAAATAAGGCTTTTTCTCAAGAATCTGTAACAGCACTTCGAACAATAAAATACTGCGCAATTGCCATGAGTATTTTATATGCGACTGCAATGCCACTCGTTGTTCTGATTGCCGAACTTGATGATGCCCCTGGTGCTGCTGCGATGGGAATGGCGGTCGTTTGCGCGCCGTTGGTCGTTGCAACATTCGCGGCTGTTCTGCAAAAACTGGTTCAACATGCCATCGATCTTCAATTAGAAAATGATTTAACTGTATAACCCAAACTTATGCCTATTCTCATCAACCTCGACGTTATGCTGGCTAAGCGAAAAATGAGTGTTACCGAACTTTCGGAGAAAGTCGGTATAACTATGGCGAATATTTCTATTCTCAAAAATGGAAAGGCGAAAGCAATTCGCTGGTCAACACTTGAGTCTATTTGTAAGTCGTTAGACTGTCAGCCTGGCGATATTTTGGAATATACATCTGATAAGAAAAAATAATGTCTCTCCTTACTATAATCACTCCTTCCCTATGAAAAGTGCTCTCATCAAACGGCCATCAACAATATTTTTACAAGCAGTGATTGTCCTCATCGGTATTGCCGCTGTTGCTTTCCTGCTTGTGGAACCCCACTTCGAGGGCAGAAATGTAAACGCCACGCTCTTTGAGATTTACTTCACAGATCCATTCTTAGCGTATGCCTATATCGCATCCATTCCTTTTTTCGTGGCGCTGTATCAAGCATGTAAGTTGCTAGGATTCATAGGAAGCAATGAAGTATTTTTACAACGCTCGGTGAAGGCTTTGCGGATCATACAACGCTGTGCGATAGCGATGATTGTTTTTATAGTTATAGGAGTGATTTGGCTCCTGTTAGGCGAGTCAGACGACAGGCCACCCATTGTTGCCATGGGCTTTCTCACGACGTTTGCCTCTCTCGTCATCGCTACTGCGGCGGCTTTGTTTGAGAGAATTTTGCAAAATGCGGTCGATATGAAGTCCGAAAACGATCTCATCGTTTAATGAGAGGAGCCCACGCACCAATTTTGCTGGTGCACGTTGTTTATATGCTCATTATTTCTAACTCGGTTCTTGTCATATTGAAATCACGGGTTTAGAGAGCCCTTGTCATATGCTCATCGAGACAAACGAGCGGAGCTGGTAGAGTGGCCTGCTGGCAATTTAAGATGGCTGTCTGGCAGCGGTCTCCTTCCAAACAAGGCGCGCAATTGCCACAGGCGCCGCCGCTGTAATCGGGAATACATTCGCCTGAATTGCAATAACCGGGCTCTTCGCATTCATCATCATATATTCCACAGTCATCACCTGAAGTATCATCAGGACATTCACAGACGAAATTGTCGTCAGTTAATGCCCCTTCCAATGTTGGAACACATGTTCCTCCAAATAAACATGGAGCTGCGATGCAATAGGTGTGAAAGACGGTCAAAGTCATAAACGCGCTCCCCGCCGCGTAGTTGCCACTCGCGGCTTGCGATGCCGTGATCGTCGTCGTCCCGTGAGTGCCTACAATATCCGCGGTCGTGCCGCTGATCGTTACGAGGCCCGTGTTGCCGCTGGTGTAGGTGATGGCTCCAGGGCTGTCCGAGGTGGCGCCGAGGGTGAAATTGGGATCGATGCGTGACTTAGTCAGGTCACCGAATGTGATGGTCGGCGCGATGCCGTTGACCGTTAGCGAGGCTGTGGCAGAACCGCTCGCGTAGAGGCCGTCTGCTTGTTGTGTTGCCGTGATGGTTGTCGTTCCCACCCCTGTGATTGTGACGACGTTCCCACTCACGGTTGCAACATCTTCGTTACTGCTCGTGTAAGAGAAGCCCCCTGTACTGTTGGAGGTTGGCAAGAGTGAAAAATCAGCATCACCGTAGCCCTTTGTCACGTCATTAAAGCTGATACTTGGCATCGTGAGTGTGGTGCTCTGGCTATTGCCACTGTCCGTAGAATTACTTCCACCTCCTCCGCCACTGCGTCGCATGGAAGCGCGGAATGCGCTCCACCCACTAGACACAGCTGGTGCAGCAGTATGGGTGTTGGAAATTACATTCCGTCGGACAAGGCTTGGTCGTGATATTTTATTCACACCTCGAAGAAGCCATTGCATTGCTAACAGAGAACGCTCCTGAATGGAGACACGATACGTGGCACCATAAATGCCGGGTATCACCCACGCGACGAATGTTCTATGAATCACGACGGGTGACATGTTCGGCACATTCTGTGCGAAAACCGATTGCGCTGCGGGAATCATTAAACTGCCTGTAATAATCATACAGGTAATGATGATGCCAATGCCTGAAAATTTATTATGTGGCATTGGTCGGAATTCTAAGGCAAAAATAGGGAGCAGTAAATTTGCAGTACTATGCCTGTGTCTCGAATTGACTCCATGTGTTCAAAGGGTTCGAAAGCAACATTATTCCTCGGCTGTATATCCGAACCGTTTTTGCAGTCACTTATTTATGCACCAGTGTTTTCTCATTGTCGCGAGGCACGGTCGTTATCGCCACCGCGGCAGCGTTGTTTGAGAGAATCTTGCAAAATGCTGTGAACATGAAGTCCGAAAACGACCTCACAGTATAAGGAGAATAGAAGGGGGAGACGCGTGGTTCTAGTATGAGATCTTTTGATATACTAGTCGCATGAAAGTGATGGCTCGGCATCATTGCGCAGCGCTCGTCGGCTTTCTGTTTGCGCTGCCTTTCATCATCACAAATTTCATCGTGTCATTGCGTATAGAACCTTTCTACTCCTTGTTGGCTTCATTTCCTGTCGTAAGATCCAGCCCCTTCTTGCCACTAATACTACTGCTCCTTTTCCCGGTGGGTGCTTTGGTTTCTATTTACCCGATGCTGTCTAAAAAGGAAGGCAGGCGAAAAGTATATATCTTGAATAGTACTATCTCGATACTTTTGGTTGCAGCTTTTCTTTTCCTCTTTGTTCCTTTAGCAAAGGACATGTATAAATGTGACATTCTGAAGATTCCAAACTGTGATTAGTGTTGAGAGGGGATAAATGAGCCTCTGTAGGATTTGAACGGTATCGATGGAGTTATTTTTTTTGCATCAACAATTCCAGTCTTTTCATCGCGGCGCGGTTTTCACTAATAATCTGCTGCTTCAAAGTGTCATTCCCACTCTTTATGACTGCCTCAATTGAAGTGATGATCGTAGCATTTTTTTGTTGATGCGAAGTGGGTGTAATAACAATAAGTGAGAGTTTCTCTTTTGGATGAGCTTGATTCCATGTAGCTATATTATTTGAGAAATCGTGACTGCCACCGTACACAACAACGCCAGTCCTAACATTATCGGCAGCGAATCGCTTGATAACACCATTCTCTCTATCTTCAAAAATTGCGTCTTGGAGTCCTTCAGTAGAACTTGTTTCGAGCGCTTTTACAATTGAGGAAAAGGCGCGCAATTGGTCTTCTTCAGTTTCACCGGGATGATAATCAATTTTACCACTCATGAATGCTCGGTTTGTTCCATTGAATCCATTCAAAATCTCAGCATGCTTCGTGTCTATTTCTTTTACTAATTTTGTTATTTCTTCTTCTGGTAAACCAGCACCATGAGCTTCTGCGCGAAGACCGTTCATAATTCTCTGGAGCTCACTTCGAGATCGTTCCATCTCTTTCAAGGTGATTGGTGTTGCTGCTTCTATATAAAAATACCGGCCTGCCAAATTTTTTTGCAAGAGAGTATCTACAATAGTGACAATGTTATCTTGAACTTTTTTAATTTCCTCTACAATTTTCGGATTGTTTGTATTTGTAGTGTGCTTTTGCCTAATGTGGATGAGGCAGGCCACAGATTGCTTTGCTGGAAATTTTTCAACGGATTTTGCACCATCAATTTCTTTGGGAAATGTTTCTACAAATTGATCGGTCTTATTTTCATCGGCATACAAAAGTTGTGTAGTGCTGTTACTAGAACTTATTACAGCAGCTGCCATTCCGTACTTTAGAAATGTTCGACGAGAAAACATCGAAGCCGTTGGACCCGAATGGGCCCTCTCTGAGGAACTCATAGTGTTAATTTAACTCTATTACCTTTTTTGTCAATAATTGGCTCCCCCGGTAGGATTCGAACCTACGACCCACCGGTTAACAGCCGGTTGCTCTACCACTGAGCTACAGGGGAATGGTTTCCTGGGAGGGCAACCTTCGGTTTCCCTCCCAGGGGCCCACCCTTCCCTAAGAGGTATGGCTCCAGACTGGCAGAGCCAGTCTTCGCCATGGTTATTCAATTCAAAGAACGAGTCTGGATAATCTTCGGAGAAGGTATCCAACAGCGGGGACTTTAAAGGGGTTTTGGCTTAGATGAAAGCAACTTATGTCAGAAATTTACCCTAAGTTCGTCTTCAAGCTTCATGCCCTGTTTTCTTTACACCCCTGGTGGGTGTAGTAGACTCGCTCCCATTTTTTCACAACATCCTATGACTGTCCCACAATTCTCATTACGGTCCCTATTGGCTCTTTTGTTCGCTTCGTTGCTCGCTGCTCCTTTTTGGGCAAGTGCCGCTACCGTGCCAAAAGGAAAGTTGGCAGTCGACGTGTGGTACATAACCACCCAGGTATCTGCCACTGGCCAAGATCTAGATGGACCGATGCCAGCGAAGAGCAAAATCTGTTTTGCACCAGAAGGTGTGCCAGATCAAACCATGTGTTTTCAAAGTGATCACCCAAACGTTATTGAGTGGACTTCTACATCCATTAAATTCGTACCCCCAAGTAACATTCCGCCTCGCGGAATTGTCCGCTTGAATCTGCCGGATTGGGATTTGGTAGATAAGTACTTTGACCTGGGAACGTATAAAGCTCATCCCCATATTTTAAAGGTGATGGACCAAACGACAGGCGAGATCGCATCCACTTTTGTTGGTGGTCATAAGTACCGAGTAGAAGGGTATCGTTTTGGTGATACCAAAGGCGGTATTTATTTCGGCTTTAAGCAGATGGATAACCCAAATATTACGCACTGGGCATACGATGCGATTGAATTTACGATGCCAGAGTCGATGAGTGGGTCTACGGAAATGTATGTTCACAATGGAGCAGGCAAGGGGATCGCTTGGAACCCTGCAGCCTACCTGGCTTCTCAAGAGAATGTTCCTACCACCCCAGCGCCGCAACCAAGTACCGATACTGGTGCAGTTCAAGAAACTCCTGAAACGCCAGCTCCCGTTAGTGACGGAACGTTCACCGATGTAACGACGGATCACCCATACGCAGCGGCTATTAAGTGGGCAGTCGAGGAAGGACTAGTTGAAGGGTATGACGATGGCAGCTTTAAGCCGGATGCACCCGTTCAACGCGCAGAATTCTTAAAGATTGCTTTGGCTGCAAAGAAAGAAGTTGATTTCGGTACGTACAATATTTTGAATCCGGAAGAACTGGATGAATTCTCTGACGTAGATTTCTCCACTGCTTGGTACGCACCCTACATTCACTACGCTCTCGCTCAACATATGGTTGAGGGCTACGCCAATGGAACATTCGGTCCCGGCAAGACGGTGAATAATGCTGAAGCCTTAAAGCTTTTGTACCGCATCAACAGGATTCCTACAGTCGATCCAATGGGAACTCAGTGGTACGCCCGCTACGCTGAACACGCTTTGGAGAATAAGTTGTTCTACTTTGCCGAAGTAAACATGGCTGCTCCCATGACCCGTAAAGATGTGGTGTGGTTGGTATGGCAAATGAACTACTACCTCACGAATAATACGCAGTGCATTGAGCAGTTAAACACGCCTCGCGCTTAGTGTGTCCCTGTTAGTAAGACGTCATCAATTTCTACTTCCTCTGTCGAGAAGCTCTGCAAGGAGCGGAACCGAACGAGGAAGTTTGAAGTGCGAACGTTGCCTGGTACTGCGATAGTTTCGCGGTGCCAGGTGCTGTCATCACCGCTGCCGTCGGTCCAGGTGGCAAGTGTTTGCCAGCTCGCACCACCGTTGCCGGAAACATCAACCGCTAGGAATTCATTGCGGTCGATACTTCGGTCTATGTAGCGCCAGAATTGAAGGCTTGCGGAACTGAATGTTTGCAAATCGCGTGCACTATTTAAGGTCACAGTGCAGCCGTTGTCGCAATCATCGCCGTGAGCAACCGTATTACCAGCAGCTGATTGCGGTACAGCGTTACCGGAGGGGGGGATAATTCTCCACGTCCCATTACTCGCAGTCGTAACATTCCATTGTGAAAAGCCATTCTGGAAATTCTCATTCAAGATTGTTACAGGTCCAACTGGCGGCTGAATGGTTACGACCACAGTGTCAGAAGCAACAGCATTCCCGTTATCCGTCACGATCAGTTCATACGTGTGTGATCCCACAGGCAACGTTGTGGCGAGTGTGGCACTCGTTCCCATAATCACATCATTCTTAACCCACACATATTGGACAATCGTTCCATCAGAATCTGAGGATGTAGCGCCACTGAGAGTCACCGATTCAGTGCCGTTTCCATTTACATCATTCAAGGTTTGATCAACACCAGCATTGGCAACCGGTGCCTGGTTTGGATTCACCGTTACAATTACATCATCGGTAGCAGTGGCGCCTCCGTTATCAGTTACGGTCAAAGTAAATGTATGCGTACCAGTCGGAACATCAAATGAAATAACGCTTCCTGTGCCAATATGATTCCCGTTCTTAGACCATAGGGATTGAACAATTGTGCCGTCGCTATCAGTCGATCCATTTCCATTCAACGTTACAGATTCAAAACCATTTCCATTGCCATCAGACTTAGTCTGATTGGCACCTGCGTTGGCGATCGGTACGAAATTTGTTCCAATCGTTATGACTACGGTATCCAAAGTTTCAGTACCGCCGTTATCTTTTACCTTCAGGGTAAATGTGTGAGTACCTACAGAAAGCAAAAGACTGAAAGTAGCGTTTGTGCTCAGCACAGAGCCAGTTTCCGACCACTGATAGGAATCGATTGTTCCATCTGTATCGGTGGAATTAGTACCGTTCAAGGTGACCAATTCAAAACCGTCACCGTTGCCATCACCGATGGTTTGATCAACACCCGCATTCGCAACCGGAGCGATATTATTTGTAATGAGAACATTCACAGAATCCGACGTTTCAGCTCCCGCATTGTCGATTACTTTGAATACATAAGTGTGACTACCAACCGCGACAGGGAAGGTGAGTGATGCACCGCTTCCAATCACCACGTTATTTTCGGACCATACATACTGTGCAATAGTTCCATCACTATCTGTTCCAATGCCCAGCAGAGTGACATTCACAATGCCGTCATTATTTCCGTCAGCAATTGTTTGGTCGACGCCAGCGTTGGCGATCGGTGCTTGATTTGCTTGGACTGTTACAACGACGGTGTCAGTTGTTGTGGCATTTTTATCATCAACCACTGTGAGTGTGAATGTATGTAAGCCAACTGGAAGTGAGGTAGTCAGCGTTGTTCCACTACCTATAATGTTTCCGTCTTTTTTCCAGGTCACCGAAGCAACGGTGCCGTCGGCATCCGTAGCGATTCCAGTCAGTGTCACCGGTTCAGTGCCAGTACCATCACTATCCTTTAGTACTTGATCCAGTCCAGCGTGAGCCACGGGTGCCTGGTTAAGAGGTGCAGTTACAACCAATTCGACATTATCAATTTCAGATTCTTCAATGGAACTGTTCTCATTCGTAGTGAAACGAAGGTTGAACGTGGAGGTCATAAACTGTGATGGCACCGCCCATGTTTCCTGGTGCCAGGTGTCATCGTCACCGGCGCCGTTCGTCCAGCGGAAAATTTGTTGCCAGCTTGTTCCATTGAATGCCTCTACTGTCAGGGCCTCATTTGCATCCAAGCTAGTATCTACAAAGCGCCAGAAACGGAGAGTCGCTTGGCCATATCCGCTCAAATTCAGTGGAGTTGCTAATGTTGCAGTACAGCCTGTTAGACAGTTATCTGCGTGGAAAACCGTATTCCCGACGACTGTACCTGGCACTGCCTTTTCTGCAGGTGTTGTAATGCGCCAGCCTGTTGGAATCAGGTTCCACAAGGGTGTTCCGGTTTGGAAGGTATCTGACAGAAGGTAATTGATGACCGGTGGTGGGGGTGGGGGATTCCCCGTTGCAGAGAGATAAGCGGCTTGTACATCAATCCGCCCATGCCCATAGCGAGTATCAAAACCGGGAGAACCTAAATCGACGGCGGTGCTTTGCAAAATAGTTTGCACTTGGGTCGGTGTCAGTGTCGGAACAGCCGAAAGTAAGAGAGCACTGGCACCAGCCACGTGCGGTGTCGCCATGGAAGTTCCAGTGAGTTCATCAAACGTGTTCCCTAAGTACGGTGCATTAATTTGGGTACCAGGTGCCACCACATCTAATTGCGAACCACCATTGGAATAGGCACCAATGACATCTGTTTTGCTAACAGCGCCGACGGAGATAATTTTGCTGCCACAACCTGGTGCCGAAATGCGGTCAGAGCGGCCATCGTTTCCACTCGCCGCAACCACTACAACTCCTGCTAATGCCGCTTGGTTTCCGGCTGCTGCGACTGGAGCATTGTCGCAAGCAGCTGTGTAGGTACCGCCTCCAAGGCTCATATTAATAACGTCAGCTCCATTTTGAACACACCATTCAATGCCGGCGATGACATCGGAAGAATCGCCAAATCCGGAATCATCCAACACTTTGGCTGCCATCAAGGAGACACCCGGGCTTACTCCCTTGTACGTGACATGTTGAGAAGCAATGATGCCAGCGACGTGCGTACCGTGACCGTTGTCGTCATTGGCAATTGCATCATTGTTTACAAAATCACTTTGAGCGACCACTGCTGGCAACGAGCTGTGTGTGGGTCCCACTCCGGTATCCACGACACAGACACGAACGCCTGTACCTGTATTACCAGCGGTTTGCACAAGGTCTGCCTTTATCTGCGGCACGCTTTGGCTCAAGGTGGCTTTCACTTTCATGTCTTCGTAAATACCCACAATGTCGGAGCGTTGGCGAAGCGCCGTTATAGCTACGGCCGGAAGGCGCACCGTCATGGCGGGAATAATGGAGTGGCTACGTACAACTTCACCGCCCGATGAGCTAATAGAGGTATTGAAGGCAGTAGGGATTTGCTGTTTGAAGACGATGGTGACTTGTTCCTTGAGTGGATTGAAAGGCGATAGAGCCGCCACACGTTGTGCTGGTGAAAGAATAGAGGCAGCCAATAGAAGGACCAGGGTCATAGGTCTCCATTGAGACTGAGCCCATTGGTGAGCGAAATTTTGAGGTTGGTGCATATAAAATGTAAGTTTGTAAGTCTACTGAGAAACTCTTCCTGGGCAATATTTATAGTGGCAATTCGCCCCTTTTAGAGTGTACATATAACTAGACAATAATTAGTTAGAATATTTTTTGACATAAATATGAAACACAACTATAAAGTATTACCATTTTTACTTATTCCTTCCCCCTAGTTTCAATGGACTACGCCGCACCATCTCATTCTGCTAAGGCTATGCGCCT